>CANGCM010000004.1 GCA_947452535.1 Burkholderiaceae bacterium
CTTAATCCAGATCCTCTTTATTAATTGCCTTTCGCCTCTTCAAAAGAGTTAACTAGAGCAATTACGTTTTAAAAAATAGGAGTAATGAGGCTTTTAGTTAACTTTGGAGCAACGAGGCGTTAGTTTTTTTTCCAAAAATCCTTTGGCTTTTAAAACCAAAGAGAGATCTAGGATTTCTTGTGATTACTTTAAATTAGTCACGCAAATACTCATACGCCGATAATGAGGCGACGTAAGCTCTTGAAATCCTAATTTTTCTTTGGATGTCTGCCCTCATGATCCTTTGGTCCCAGGCTCAAGTCCTGGTAGGCTCACCAATGAAATCAAAGACTTAGGGGAAAATTCCTAAGCTGCTTTTCTTTCTATGCCACTAAATGTTTAAGTAATCCCCACATATTTTTAGCGAGGCTCCAAAGGTGGATATTGAGTTCATTAATCGTCCTCATGAACCTTGTTTTGGGGTGGGTGAGGGGGTACTGGTCCGGTTGCTAACACAATGGGGGTTCGAGTTTGTCACCTACCTATGACTAAAGAAAATGTCATCGCAGCCATGGGTTAGTAATCAATATCCGATGGCTGCGTTATTTGCCGTGCGCAGGCATAACCAATACAGAAGGGTTTAATCAATCCAAGTGATAAAGCTATCTTTGGGTCGCCTCACCTTTTTAAGCTTCACCAGCCAATCTTCATCGGCTTTTCTGTATCCCAAGGGAAGCAGAAGAACGCTACGTAAGTTCTTTTCTTTTAAATTGAGGATCTGATCAACGGCTAAAGGGTTAAAGCCTTCCATGGGGGTGCAATCTACTTCTTCTTCGGCAGCAGCAATTAAAGCAGTACCAAGTCCGATGTAAGCCTGTTTAGTGGCATGGACGAAATTAATCTCAGGGCCTCTTGGGGGATAGCCTTCAAGTAGTTTTTGACGATATACCTCGCGATCTTTGAGAACCACATTACGAATCTCATTGGTCAAATCAAAAGCCCTATTAATGCGATCAGCGGTGTAGTCATCCCAAGCAGCAAATACTAATAAGTGGGAACAATCCGTCACTGGAGATTGGTTATTGGCAGCAGGTTTTATTTTTTCACGAAGCGCTTTATTAGTGATGACCAACAACTCATAAGGCTGCAGTCCGCTTGAGCTGGCAGTTAGTCTTACGGCCTCTAAAATTCGGTCAACTTTGTCTTGCGGGACAACTTTACTGGGGTCCATCTTTTTAGTGGCATAGCGCCACTGTAATTTATCTATGAGACTCATAAATCTTCCTTAAAATATGGTTTGTCTTGTTATCGTTACTATCAGAGCATCTTTGGGTTAGATGCCCTCAACAGAGCCACCCAAGCGCCTGCTAATCCAATCCGTCATATAGTCCACAACCATCGTGCTATTGTCGGCACCGCAGTGCTCGGCACCACCATCAAACAGCGAAAAAACCTTCAATTCTTTATCGGGGCTATTAATGGCCGCGGCAATCGTTTTTTCTGCATGCCATAAAGGAATTTGACGATCGTTCTCACCATGCACCACCAGTAACGGACATTTAATTTGATGTGCAATGGGCTCCAAAGTCATTTGCTTTACAACTTCCATTGTTTTTTCAAAAGTGTCCTGACCAAATACCCAATTAACATGCTCTGCATAACCTGGAACAGAGGGCTCTCCCTGCCCATTTAGTCGTCCCTGCACCGCATGACCGTAATCGAAGATCGCCCCCCAGGCTACGCAGCATTTAAAGCGGGGTTCAAATGCTGCAGCCCTCGGTGCGTAATAGCCGCCAAGGCTCAAAGCCATGATCCCAATTCTATTAGGGTCGACATCTGATCTGGTTTCTAAATAATCCACACAAGCAGATGCAGACCGTTCAGTATCGGGCCCGCTGGTTAAGTTCTGTAGGCGCAAGGCAGCCCCAATACCGGGGTGATCAACAATCAAAGCAGAAACGCCGCGTCTTTTCAATTCATCAGCGATGGCTGAATAGACGATCTCTTTGGTCAAGTCGAGTCCATTAAAGTGCACCATACAAGGTGTCTTTTCAGAGCCTGGCGCCTTCATAAATATAGCTGGTAAGTAGGTCCCCTCATATGGAACTTGGACATACTCAATGGGCTCCTTACGAAACCGCAGTCCCTTTTCGTAGGCAGCTATTCCCTTTTTGTAAGCTACCAGTCGCCTTGGATCCTTATGACTCGGCATTCTTTCCGCTAATTGAAAATATAGCCCTACTCTTAGATATTTACGCCCAGCTGATAGCAAGTTGCCAGCTGCTTCATCTACTTGGGCTAAGCGCTCAACCCGCTCAGCCATTTTGACCCAACTTTCAAACCAAGCATTTTGCGCTGTAACGTCGCCACCTAAAGCCTTGATTCCCGCATACTCTTTTAATGAGCGGCAGGCTTCATCGACCTCAGCAATCTGACCGCCACGATTTAAGGCCGACATCACCGCTAAACTCCAGGTGTAATTATTCGGAAAATATTCAAACATTTGCGTCCCCCGTTAAAAATGGATGTGATCTATTTCACTTACTGCTTAGCTACTTTGGCAATCTTAAAAAGGCTATCCTGATAAGCAATATCTTCTCGAATAAATTGAGCAAAATCTTTTGGGGATGATCCTACTGATATCAATCCAATCTCATTAAAATGAGCCTTAATATCTGGCATCTTTAAAATCTGCTGAGTAGCTTGTTGGACTCGATCCACTCGATCTGCGGGCGTTCCAGCTGGGTACCATAGGCCATACCACCCAAAGATTTTTTCCATCTCCTTAAAGCCAAACTCTGAAAACGTCGCCACATCTGGCAAGGCGGGGGATCGGATGCTACTCGAAATAGCGATCGGTAAAATTCTTTTCTCCTTCATTACCTGAATGGAGCCGACAGTGGAGACAAAAGTCATATCCACTTGACCTGCTAAAACATCTGTTAAGGCTGGTCCGCCCCCTTTATATGGAACATGGGCAATCTGAATACTAGCTGAATGATTGAATAATTCACCGGCAAGGTGAGTTAAGTTTCCCTCCCCGCCTGATGAATAATTGAGTTGCCCAGGTTTAGATTTTGCTAAGGCAATTAATTCCTTCAGTGATTTCGCTGGAACGGCATCATTCAACACCAATACCAAGCCGTAACTTCTGCCGAGTTGTGTTACTGGTGAAAAATCTTTTATTGGATCAAACGGAAGCTTTTTATATAAAGCGGAGTTGGCTGTAAAAGACCCTGTCATGAATAACATCGTATATCCATCGGGCGCTGATTTTGCTACTAGATCGGCGCCAATAATGCCGTTTGCTCCAGCGCGATTTTCAACAATCACTGGCGTGCCCAAGATGTCGGTTAGTTTTTGCCCAAATTTTCTTGCTAAAGAATCTAAAGGACCCCCAGCGGGAAAAGGAATAATCATTTTAATTGGCCGAGTGGGCCATTTCTCCGAAGGGGTGCTTTGTGAAAGTGCCAAAGAGGAGCTTGTCAGGACAAGAGCCATCAGCAAAGCGCGAGTAAAAGAATTCCGAGAAATCATATACAAAAGTGTCTTTCCTTTGTGGCATCAGTGCAGGGGATTATTCAACCTAGAAAATCAGTCTACCAAATCTTCAATCGCATTGGGACCTTAATGAACCTCTGTTTTTGGCAATAACAAAAAGAACCTCTCTATAGTAAAAAGTTATAAACAATCGAAAATTTTGCGTTGAATTCTATTGCGCAATCCTCCATTGCGAGCCAAGGAGATTAGATCATTGAAAGTCATATCAGGATAAACCCCATGATTAGCACATGTTAGGCTCAATTTCCTTGACCTGCCATTCTGCAGTATTAGAATAAAAATCAGTAGCTCGCAAAATTCTAGACGAGCATATTCTCGAGACAAGTCATGCTATTTAATTTCATATAAAAAATAAGACTCACCGGAGACAATCATGTTATCAATCACCGTTCGCTTTTTTTGTATTCTATTTGCTTTCATGGCCTATGGCGGCATGGCGCATGCAGCCGATGGTTCAAAGCCCGAAGCAAAAAACATGAGGCTTGTAGGTTACAGCGATCTTCAGGGTAGAACAGCATATCAGCCTACGATTCAAAAACAAGGTGATCGCTGGATTGCTTATATTGGTCATCATGGCGACTATCGACTAAATTCCCAAAGTGGAAAAATGGAAAATAATGGCACGTCTATTATTGATGTAACGGATCCAAAAAAACCAAAGCTGTTAAAACATATTCCGGGGGAAGAGGGTAAGGCGGAACAAGGTGGAGCGCAGATGGTGCGGATCTGTTCTGGTGCAAGCTTACCCAAAGCAGACAAGAATAAATTCTATATGTTGCGCGTATTTGGTAACCAAGCCCATGAAATGTGGGATGTAAGCGAACCAGAAAATCCTAGCTTAATCACTACCATCGTAAAAGGTTTAAAAGGGACGCATAAGAATTTTTGGGAATGTGACACAGGTATAGCCTATTTAGTATCGGGAAATCCACAGTGGCGGACAAACCGCATGACCCAAATTTATGATCTTTCTGACCCCACTAAACCTGTATTCATCAGAGACTTCGGACTTGCTGGTCAGCAGCCTGGCGCCGGCGGAGCAGTACCAATCTCATTACATGGTCCAATCTCAACCGGCCCGAAAGGCAATCGAGTGTATTTTGGATATGGGACCAATACAGATGGAGTGTTGCAGATCGTAGATCGTGAAAAATTACTCAATGGTCCTAAGGAGCCAACGCCTGAGAATTTAGCATATCCCCAAGTTTCTCGTTTAGAGCTGCCGCCAATGCATGGCGCACATACTACGCTGCCATTAATGAATATGGATTTTCCAGCGTTTAAGAATAACTTGCTAGGCAACAAAGGCGATATCTTAGTTGTAACGAATGAGGCGATTCAAAAAGAATGTTTAGAAGGGCGTCAAATGATTTGGTTTCTTGACATTACAGCTGAAACTAAACCATTTGGTATTTCTAACTGGGCTGTCCCCGATATGCCTGGCAACTGGTGTAAGCGTGGGGGGCGACACGGCAGCCACTCATCCAATGAAAATATGGCTGAAGTTTATGCTAAGAAAATCATGTTTTTTGCTTACTTTAATGCGGGTGTGAGGGCATTAGATATTCGGGATCCATTTGCTCCGAAGGAGATTGCTTACTATATTCCTGCGATGAACGAGAATACTGTTGTGCTGGAAACTCCTGGAGGAATAGCGGGCTCTAAATTACCCTATACAAAAGCCGCTACAACAAAAGCCATTCAGACGAATAACGTTGAGGTTGATGAACGTGGCTATATTTATATAGTAGACCGAGCTAATACTGGTATGCATATTTTAGAGTTGACTGGAGATGCTCGTAAAATTGCCAACTGGAATGCGGCCATCAAGTAATGAGGGGTAGATCATTTCCCTCTTTACTAATTGGAGGCCTCATTATTCTGGTGGCATCATTTACTCAAGCGGCCCAGGAAAAAGTATTCATGATTGAGTTGCTTGATGGCAAGATGCTTGGCCCAAAGACAATGCAGGTCAAGCGCTATGATACGGTTCGCTGGAAGGTAAAAAGTAACGAAGCGGGCGAATTACATATGCATGCTTATCATATTGAAATTCCAGTCAGTTCTTCCAAAGTTTCTGAGTATTCCTTTAAGGCGCAGGCAAGCGGTAGATTTCAGTTGGAGTGGCATCCCGCGGTAAAAAGCGGCTCTAGTTATAGAGCTGCGCACCAGGAACCATTAGCACTTCTCGAGGTTTATCCCCAATAGATTGCCGCATTGAAGTTATCTAGCGCCCTACAGAAAATGATTGGTGCACTATCTCTCATAGGGCTGATTGTGTTGCCACGTGCTTCCTTTGCACATGCTTTTGATGAGCGATACGACCTGCCTATTCCCTTGAGTTTTTTTATCTGCGGAGCAATTCTGATTGTTTTGTTTACTTATCTGCTTGCTATTCTTTTTGTTAAGGAAGACCAAAAGCTCAAGCAATGGATTTCTGGATCTCATACTACGGATTCACTGCTTTTTCATATCCCACTAATATTACAAGCTCTAGTAAATGCACTCGTTATTTTCAGTTTGTGTTTTATTATCCTCCTGTCATTTTTCGGGCCGAGTAATCCTCTGATGAATATGGCCTCCCACTTTATTTGGGTTAATTGGTGGGTTGGCGTACCACTACTCTTTGCAATGTTCGGGTCGATGATGCATGGCATTGATCCTTTTCAGGCTATTGCCACCCTGTGTAAGACGGAATTAAGGGTGAATCTTTCTAGATCCTTAATAAATCTAATGGCTGCTCTAGGCAGATGGCCTGCAGTTATCGGTTTACTTTATTGGTGCTGGATTGAGGTGGTATACCCCAATGCGGCTTTACCGAAATATCTAGGTGTGTTGGTGACTATGTGGCTTATCTCAGGAATCATTGGGAGAATGATTTTGGGCAATCAAGGGTGGAATGAAAATTGGGATTTTTTTAGAATTTATTTTTCTTATTTTGGGAATATTTCACCCTTATACCGCTTTAAAGGCTCGGTATATATAGGTAAGCCATTTGTTCGTTTGATTCAAGATGCAAGGCCTTATCCAGGAAATGTTGCATTTGTTATTGCCATGCTTTCCACCGTTCTATTTGATGGCCTTCATAGCAGTCCAGTGTGGCTAGGATTTCAAACACTCTTTGAAGGTCGGTTTGATAATAATGGCTACTTTCTTGGATTTTTGGGGGTCCTTCTAGTTTGGGCTTTTTTTTATTTTGTCTTTTTGGGAGCTTGCTTATTGGTGCCCCAAAATTCTCATGCAAAAATAGGAGGTAGACTTTCAAATGCGATGTATATTGCTGAAATATTTGCGCCAACACTTATTCCTATTGCCCTTGCTTACCATATAGCCCATAACTTCTCTAGCCTCATTATTCAGGGCCAAAATATCTTCATTCTCTCTTCGGATCCTCTGAATCAGGGTTGGAATTTATTCGGCACCGCCAATTTTTATCCAAACATTTCAATATTGGATGCAAAAACAGTTTGGTATGTTGCCTTAATTTCTATTGTGATTGGTCATGTGGTTTCAATTTTTCTAACTCACTTGGTAGCTATAAAAGAGTTTAAAAATTCAGCGATAGCAGGTAAGGCAGTCCTTCCATTAACCATATTGATGATTCTATTTACAGCAGTAAGCTTAATGATTCTAGCCGAGCCACTCGTTAGCTAACTCATGGGTAGTAAGTATTGCTAAGTTCGCTTAGCTATCCTAAACCCCCTATGAAATCCTCTATTGACTCAATAGCTAGATCATCTAATCAATAACCAATGATTCATATTCAAGTAAACGTTCATTTAGTATCATTTGGAAATACAAATTTAAGGGGGTTCCATGGCTCAAATGACTGGATCACGTCTCTTTGCGGAGATGCTTCGTGATTACGAGGTAAGCCACGTTTTTTATATTCCAGCAATTATGTTGGGTGCGATAGCTGAGATGGAAGCAATGGGAATCAAGAGAATCATGACCCATGGTGAAAAATCTGCGGCATATATGGCAGATGGTTATGCTCGGGCGAGTCGCAAACCTGGTATTTGCATGTCTCAACAAATCGGAGGATCAAATCTCGCTGCAGGTTTACGAGATGCTTATATGGCATCCGCTCCTTTGATTGCAATTACAGGCGGACCACCTACTCATGCACATTATAAAAATGGTTATCAAGAAGTAGAGGATATGAGCCAATTTGATAGCGTGACTAAATTTAATGCTCGTGTTGAGGATATCTCGAGGATTCCTGATTTACTTCGTCAAGCCTTTCGTGAAGCGACTAGCGGCTCTCCTGGCCCAGTGCATCTGGAGATTCGAGGGCCACATGGTCAGATTGCGAATGCACAAGCAAACCTCAATTCTTTAGTTGAGAAGCGCTACGTTAAAACACCGCCTTTTAGGCCCATGGCTGATCAAGCCGAAATCAAGCAAGTTCTAGCTTTTATTAAACAGTATAAAAAACCGATTATTGTTGCCGGCGGGGGTGTCATTGCATCCGGGGCAAGCGATGAACTCATTGCATTTGCTGAGATCATGCAAATCCCAGTAGCAACGTCTCTGAATGGCAAGGCTACCATTCCAGATAGTCACCCCCTTGCGGTTGGTGTTGTGGGTTCATACTCCAGAGAGTGTGCTAATCGGGCGGTATGTGAAGCTGATGTTGTTTTCTTTATCGGTAGTAAAACTGGTGGACAAACTACCGTTGATTGGGAGGTTCCTCAGACAGGGACTGCCGTGATTCAGCTGGATATTAATCCGGTTGAATTGGGTAGAAATTATCCTAATTCAATCTCCCTAAATGGTGATGCTAAGGCTATTCTTCAGCAGCTAACATCAGCTGCACAGAATGAAATCAGGCCTGATTTCAGCTCATGGCTTAGTCATACACAAGAATTGGTGCGCCAATGGCGTGAACACTTTAGCTCATACTTAAATTCAAATGCTGTTCCCATTCGGCCTGAGCGTATTTGCCAGGAGATATCGAATATGCTGCCTGAAAATGGTGTGGTGGTATCGGATACAGGGCACTCGGGAATGTGGACGGGTGCAATGATTCAGTTAAATCATCCGGGGCAATCTTATGTGAGATGTGCGGGTTCAATGGGGTGGGGATTTCCGGGTGCTATGGGTGTTAAATGTGCACTCCCTGACCAGGCAGTAGTGTGTTTTACCGGTGATGGAGCCTTTTACTACCATATCGCTGAACTAGAAACCGCTGCGCGATTTAATATTAATTTAGTTGTTGTTGTAAATAATAATGGCGCCCTAAATCAAGAGATTCCGTTATGGGATAGTGCCTACGGTAGTAAGGAAGCTGCAGCTAAAGCCGACCCCAACCCCTTGTGGAAATTTGAGCCAATCAATTTTGCTGAGTTAGCTGAGTCATTAGGTTGCGTTGGCATTCGCGTGACCGATCCAAATGAACTTCAGGCTGCCCTGAAAAAAGCTTTTTCTTTAAACGCGCCAGTAGTCATTGATGTTGTTAGTGATATCAATGCATTTGCTAAAAAGGCCTGGACTCCAAAGGACACTTATGGATATTGAATCTTATGCACCAGAGTTTCTAGATATTATTGACCCGCATCCTCCCTTGATCAATATTGCACAAGGGTTCACCTTTGCCGAGGGGCCTGTCTGGGACAAACGAACTCAACAACTTTTCTTTGTTGACATTATTGGTAGCAAGGTATGGAAGTGGAAGCCTGGCGTTGGCAAAGAAACTATTTTGGATCCTTCTGGTCATATGAATGGTATGACTTTTGATCATCAGGGTCGATTGTTAGTTGCTGGATGGTGTAACCGATCAATCTTAAGATTTGAGCAGGATGGAAGCATCTCTACGATCGCATCTCATTTTGACGGAAAAAAGTTGAATAGTCCAAACGATATTGTGGTTGACTCAAAAGGCGCTACTTATTGGACTGACTCTGCTGGAGGTTTGGTAATCCCTGGCATGGTTGCAAATGATGTGCAGCGATATTTAGATTTTCAGGGCGTTTATCGACTGTCACCTGATGGAAAAGACGTTGACTTGATTATCGGAGACTGCACATACCCTAATGGTTTGGCATTTTCACCCGACGAAAAATTACTTTATGTGAATGACACTCGGCTTGCTCAAATTCGTGTATTTGATGTCATGCAAGATGGTAGTGTGGGCCCAGGTAGAGTCTTTCATCAACTGTCTGGTGTGGAAGATGGGGTTGCAGATGGCATGAAGGTTGATAGTAAGGGCAATGTCTATTGCACCGGGCCTGGTGGGGTACATGTCATTAGTCCCGCTGGCAAATTACTAGGGCGCATGAGAATTCATGAGCACTGCACCAATATGGCATGGGGTGATGAGGATTGGAAGTCTCTCTATATCACTACCTTTAATAATATTTATCGCACGCGTTTGAATGTCCCCGGCATTGAAACTTGGTAAGGAATGCATATGACTAGGAATTTTGAATGTATTGCTGGCCCGTTTAATAGTCAGCTTGGTGGAATTTTATGGGATGACGGCGGACTAATATTTAGTTTGATTGATGAGTTGTTGTTGCAAAAATTTGATCCTACTAACGGTTCTATTTCAACATTCAGATCTTATACAGGTCGTATGAATGGAATGGCAAAAGCTAAGGATAATAGTATCTTTGTTTGTCAAGAAGGGGGTCGAAGAATCATTCAGCTACAAGCTGATGGAAGTGCAAATGTCACCGCCACTCGTTTTGAAGGGCAAATCCATAATCATCCTTACGACCTGTGTATTGATAGTAAAGGCCGCGTTTGGTTTTCAGATCCCCATAGTGGAACTCAAGCATTTGGCCCGCAAATCTTTCCTCCGCTCAATCATGCTTCAGTAATGCGCTTAGAGCGTGATCAAATTGGTCACTGGGTCATTAGACGTATGAGTTTTGATACCGCTTTCCCTGGGGCAGTTCTACTTTCAGATGATGAGAAAACTTTATTTCTTGCCGAAAATTCAGATGATGAAGCTTGTAATCGTGAACTTCGCGCTTATCCCATTAAAGCAGATGGAAGTTTAGGTAAGTTCGAAGTCTTGCATAGCTTTGGTAGTGACTATCTCGGTTTGCACGCTGGCATCAATGGTCTGTGTAAAGATCATCTTGGCCAAATATACGCTTGCGCAGGAGATCTAAAGAGTGGGAGACACGCTGCTATCTATCAATATTCAAGTACTGGCCAGTTATTGAAATGTATACCTTTTCCACATGGGACTCCAATCAGATGCACTTTTGCCGGGGATGGCAACAAACACTTATATGTGACTAGCAGCAATCGGTCTATTTATCGCTTAGCTTTAGACTGATTCTTGCTTTGCACAATGGGAAGAGATGGCGATAGTGCAATTTTCCAAACTCCTATTACTCCAGGCATGACGAGTGGCTCGTTGCACAATTGAGTCGCCCTCATGCAGATCCACTTCAGTGGTATCTAGGATCAGGGTGATGCTGCCCTTTAATATGACACAGAGATCAAGCGTATCTGTTTTTTGCATATAAGGATGGGCGCCTTCACTTTGGTGGATGAGATGCTCTGCATTACTAGACTTAAAGTACTCTGCAATCTTTCGGGGGTTGATATTTTCCCGCCAGATCTTATCGGGTGGAAATTGATGGATATGGAAGATGGATCCTCCCGCTAGAGGTTCTAGAAGTTCTGGCGCAGCGTCTACCCATGACACATCCTGTATTTTTGCTGGGCTGGAATCTGTCATCCATATTTTTTGACGAAAAAAACCTGGCCTTGCTAAATCTAGGAGAGGTGACTGTAGATCTTCGTCCGCTAAAGCGTATGACTTGTCATTCTCTCCGTCGATAGTAATGATGCGCCTCACCATTAGGATTCATCCTTTTCGGGATGCGATCTGGGTTGCCCACCCATCATAATGAAGGCCATTAAGCTCTCATCATTTGGGTTAGTCCAGCCATGCCAATTCGCTAACTGAACAACAGTATCTCCTGGTAGCATTTCTCGATGGCCATCATCCAAGATTAATGTTCTTTTACCAAACATCATCACGCCATAGTCAATAGTTTCAGATTGATGAATCGGTGAGCTATAGGCATTCTGCCCACCCCGATCCCATGTGTGACCATTTGGCCTTAGGCGAGGTTCATGTAAGGGAACTGCCGTCTTATCTAGTTCAGCACTATAGTTATCCTGCTTGCTTGCCGACTGGACAATTCTGAGGTGCCCACCATTCGCTGGGGGGTCAAATGAAAACGGAAGATTGCCGTCATCACGATTACCGTCTACTGTAGCTGGGGCTTGGTGATAAACCCAGATATCTGTCATTCCAGCGCTTGCTGCCACCGCGCCAACATTCACATTCGGGGCATAACTATCGAATAAAACCCCTGAACGACCCATCGCATCATTGCTAGTAACTATCCTGCGGATAGGTCGCATTTTAATAGTCATAATATTTTGATCAAAAGGGTTGTATGTTGCCAGTCTTAATGACTTCTAGAGAGCGCGAGATATCACGTTTTAAAAACTGAGTGAACTCTTCTACTGAGCTGCCTATGGGTTCAAATCCAGCTGCAATCGCCTTTTCTTGAACATCTTTTTGCCGCATAATTTTTACAAATTCTTTATTTAACTTTTCTATTACATTGGGCGGTGTCTTAGCGGGAGCATTAATACCATTCCAGCCAACAATGGCAAAGTTGGGGTAGCCTTCTTCCGCTACAGTTGGGACCTCGGGAAGTAAAGAGTATCTCTTGGGACTACTAACAGCTAATGCTCTTAATTGGTTAGAGCGAATAAAGGGTAATGCCGATGGAGCCGGAACAAACATGACGTTCACTTGCCCGCCCAACACATCGGTCACTCCAGCCGCGGCACTCTTATATGGGATATGGGCAATATCAATTCCGGTCATCTGCTTTAACATTTCACCAGCCAAATGAGCTGGAGTGCCATTGCCAGAAGAGGCGTAATTTAACTTTCCGGGCTGAGATTTTGCGTTTGCGATCAAATCTTTTACTGATTTAATTGGTGAGTTTGAGTTCGCTACTAAGATAAAAGGTAGTGTCGCTAATAAACTCACTGGAGTTAAATCCTTTTGGAAGTCATAAGGCATTTTGGGCTGAAGAACGCTATTAATTGTGAATGATCCGGTACTCAATAAAAGCGTGTATCCATCGGCGGGTGCTTTTGCAACAAAATCTCCTGCGACAATACCGCCAGCTGCTGGTCGAGAATCTACGATAACTGGCTGTCCCCACTCCCCTGTGAGTTTTTCACCCGTAATTCTGGCTAAATTATCAGGCCCAGGACCAACAATAATTTTGATTGGTTTATCTGGATAGCTTTGCGCATTGCTAAGGGACGTGAAGACCAAAAAAAAGCTGAGAACAGGAATGATAAATCTGAGGATTGAAAGTTTCATTTGAGTCACCCACCTTTGATTAAATTTTTTTCATGTGTAGTATAAATTGAAGAAATATTGCGTTTATAACTATTTCTTATCAATTATTTGCTTGGGTTATAAGGCAATTTTCCCACTCGTTTTTTGGGGCTTTGCCTCCTTCACCATGGCAATAAAATCTTCCATATATTGCCTCAGATACTTGCCTTGTCGGATTTGAATGAAAATTGGCGTTGGCGGAAAGAGATGGGAGGCATCTAGATGACGAATTCTACTATCTCGGATTGGGTCAAATGCAGTAGCAGGCACTATAGCGACTCCATGACCTATTTCCACATAGGTTTTAATGACATCTGTATCAGCCGCCCTTAAAACGATATTAGGTTTTAGGCCACTCTCCTCAAAAACTTCTTTGACCGATGAGCCACCTGCAAAATTCGTATCTAGGGAGATAAGTGGATATTTAGCCAAGACTTCAAGTGTTAGAGACTTTATCTTTTCGAGCGGATGCTTTGGTAAAAATAATATGCATCGATGAATTTTTGAGTGGGGTATGAGCACTAACTCTTCATGAGCTTCGCTGCCAGCAGCGCTAATAGCAAGATCAACCTCACCAGAAATAATCCAGTTCGCGATTTGAGCGGGATTACCTTGCCTTAGGCTGACAGTCACATTGGGGTATAGATCCCTAAATTTATTAATAATTTTAGGAAGCGTATAGCGAGCATGAATATGGGTGGTGGCAACAATTAATAAGCCTTGATCTTTTGAGGAGAATTCCTCACCAATCTTTTTAATATTTCCTGAATCACTCAGCATTCTTTGGGCAATTACATAAACCTCTTTGCCGGGTTCTGTCAGACCAATAATGCGATTACCTCTGCGCTCTAATAAAGTTACCCCAAGCTCTCGTTCAAATAGCTGAATTTGTTTGCTGATCCCGGGTTGGGAGGTATAGAGACGATCGGAGGCTTTGGAGATGCTGAACTTTGATTCAACAACGGCGCATAGATATTTGAGTTGTTGTAAATTCATCAGTGAGGATGTGGTTCAGAACGTTGAATCATAGGGTATATCATAAGCGGAATATTTTATATTTTCAGATTAAGTTGGCATGAGTAAATGCGCCAAATATGATGGAGTGACTTCTACTTTTTGCTTAAATAACTAAAATTAGTCCGTCCTCAGATAAAGCGATTAAATTATGCTCAAAGCTGCAGGGCAAAAAATAACGCCGATCTAAGCTGCAGCGTAAAGGCGCTGGTGAAAGCTTCGCAAATTGAAATCCTGGTATCGGGCTCAAGTCATGGACTACCCACAATAAAAAGCAAATCCTCATCAGAAATGTTGGAAATTGGGTGTTTTTTAGCGTTTCTCTGAGTAAGGCTTGATGGCGCTCTCATTTTAGGCATATACTTTCCCTAAGCAGGAGAGTGAGGTTTTATCTCCACCGAAGGCGCAAACTCCCATGAACGCTCAGGTATCCGATAGGAAGGTACTGCTTATCCTAAATAGCCGTCTGGAGAGCCACCATCTTTATGGTGCACCGAAGGAGCAAGCACTCAGCCACGCTGTAGTGTGAATCTCTCAGGTATCAGGGACAGGGGGAGCGGCAGCCATATTGCTATGGCACTTTAGGAGATTTCGCATGCATACCCTTCCGAGCTAATTCAGTTTTGGCAATTCAAGTCGTTTGATTGACCAATTTTTTATTTACTGAATAAGGATATACATCATGACCAATAAACTAGTCCAAGAAGCCCCATTTCATCCTGGATATGAGGACGTCAGTTACAAAACCGAAGCTTCACCGGTGATTGCTGAATTAGAGAGCTTTAGAAAAATGAATGCCCACTACCTCAATTTTTCAGAGGTCATAGTGAATTTTTGTAAATCTCCAAAACAAAGTTCAGCAAGCTCATAATTCTTCGCCTCCCAGGTTTAGCTCCTGCTGGGCTTGCCTGAAATAAAAAAATACTAACTTTCGGGTTGGTATTTTTTTATGTAAATCTTACTTAAAGTAAATCATTGGGAGAGTTTTGCTTTAAATTCTTATAAAAGCCATGTGATGTAGTCGGGTTAGTGCTGATGTCCGACTATATTTAAGCGGGGTATGCTTGGATATTCAATAACTTCTCATAATTAATAAATTATTCACCAAGAAAGTTTTTTTCTTGCCAGTGAATCATAAAAAGATATATTAGAATAATTTTTTTAGAACAATATTGGTAGCTAAAATAAAAAAGGTTTTATGAAGGCAAAAAAACAAATCGGTCTCGCCATTATTGGTTGCGGACGTATTGGTACCTTGAGGGCGAAGCTGGCAAAAATGCATCCTTCCGTCGGATATATTGCTGTTTCTGATGTAGATCCTAAAGCTGCCGAAAATTTAGCAAAAATAATTGGTGCTGATTTTTGGAGCACGGATAGCAATGAGGTGATGTCCCGCCCCGAAGTGACTGCCATTGATATTGCTACAAGCGAGCATGAGCATACGAAGCCGCTATTAATGGCTTTGGAGAGGGGTCTCCCAGTGTTGGTTGAAAAACCGATTGCCCTATTAGAGGCTGATGCTGATTTAGTACTTAAAAGAGTTAGAGAATTAAAGAGCGACTTACACATCGGATATAGTCGCCGCTACAAAAATCGTTACTTGATTGCTAAGGAGCAGATTGTCCAGGGTCGCTTAGGAGAGATTACAGGAGCTTGCGCACGTTTGTATAACTCGCGCTCCCAATGCTTTGCCATGCTTAAACGCAACAAAGGAGCAACCCCAGTGGTTGATGCATTGACATACTACGTCGACTTAATGGGGTGGTTGTTGGCAGATAATCCGGTCACAGAAGTATTTGCTAAAGGGCAAAAAGGGATTATTCATGAGGCTGGATACGATACTGAAGACGTTACCTGGGCTATTCTGACTTGTAAAAATGGAGCAGTTGTTAATTTAGGGGTTAGCTATGCCTTGCCTGAAAAATGGCCATCCGTTGGACACAGTGCTCGCGTTGAACTGCTTGGGACGCATGGCGCACTTCTAATCAATGATGATCATACCGACCAAATCATGCAAACAGAAATTGGCTTTCCTCATGTGTATCTTTCGGATCATAAAATTGAAACGGTTTTTTTAGAAAGCTCAACTCCTGGAGATTGGGCATTGGGCGACTTTCTAGGACCTATTGCTGATGAGACTAGAGCGTGGCTTGATTATCTTGCGACTGGCAAAGCCTGTAATTTAGCTAAGCCTGAGGATGCAAGGAGAACTTTAGCCGTCACACTGGCGATTGAAGAGTCTGCCAGGTCTGGAAAAATCATTCACTTATCTCAAGATTGATTATTTTGAAGAAATTCCTATTAGCAAGCTTTATTTTACTGAGCCCCGCTCTGGCAGGTGCGGCGTATCCCGATAAGCCAATTCGCTTGGTTGTCGCTTATCCTCCTGGTGGCGGAACCGATATTATTGCTAGATTGATAGCCCCGGAGCTTTCTAAAAAGTTGGGACAACCGATTACGATTGAAAATCGTGGAGGTGCCAGCGGGAATATTGGAACCGAGGCAGTTGTGAACTCGCCTGCTAATGGCTACACCTTATTAATGGGTAACGTGGCCCCGAATGCGATTAATATCAGTGTTTTTAAAAAATTACCTTTTAATCCGGAGAAGGATCTAGCCCCTATTTCCTTAGTAGCAATTACACCAAATATCTTGGTGGCTAATATTGAATTGCCTGTCAGGTCTGCAACAGATTTATTAGCGCTTGCTAAGGCCTCTCCTGGAAAAATTAATTATCCCTCTGCTGGAAATGGAACTTCATCCCATTTAGCGGGTGTGCTATTTGGCTCCATGGGTAATGTCAGCATGATCCACGTTCCTTATAAAGGAGGGGGTTTAGCTATGAATGATTTACTGGGCGGCCAAGTTGAAGTTTTTTTTGCCACCATGCCTGCTGCTATGCCTTTTGTGAAGTCGGGCAAATTGAGGGCATTGGCTGTAACTTCAGAGAAGCGCTCCTTGCTGATGCCAGAGCTACCAACCATTTCAGAAGCAGGCTTAATGGGGTACAGTGCCACTACTTGGTATGGCCTATACGCTCCCAAGGGAACTCCAGCTGAAATAATTAATAAAGTTAATCGCGCAACATTAGATATTCTTCAAGATAGTGAAATGAGAGAGCGCTTAATTCAGCGAGGCTTTGAGCCTGTCGGTAATTCGCCGAAACAATTTGCACTTTTTATCTCCTCTGAAATTGCTAAGTGGGCAAAAGTAGTGGCTATCGCTGGTATTGAGCCGGAGTAATTGAAGTAAGCTCTTGCAATCTTAGTGGCTACTCTAGGTACTAGTTTTCTTTTGACTTCTCACTCTTGCGATAGCTCTGCAGTGCTCTAAAAATCCCTGATTCCATTTGGATATAACTTTATATTTATTTTGAATAATGTAGAAGTTCCTAGTGAGTGGCGGCAATGTTGTTGAAAGCTCCACTAATTTCCCGAGCTCAATTTGGTCAACCACTGCTGCGCGGGATAGGCATGCTATACCTAAACTCTCTGCGGCACCATGTTTAATGGCCTCCGAGTTACTAAATTCGCCAGCTGAGTCTAATTTCTCTAGATGGTTTGTTAGAAGTTGCTCCACTGCCTCCCGGGTACCGGATCGAGATTCTCGAAGAAGCCATTGGGCATTGGAGAGATCTTTGCTGGTAATTTTAGATTTGCGATTTTTTATTGCTAAGGGATGCTGTTTCGAGCTAACGATGATTAATTCATCTTCGAGCCATTTTTCAACCATCAGATCGCTTTCGTGACATGGTCCTTCAATTAAACCAAAATCAACTTCAAAGTTAGCCACGGCGATAGATATATTGGATGTATTGGCTATCTCTATTTTTGGCAGAATAGATACTTCCTTGGAGTATTGGCTGAGTAGCGAGGGTAGCAAGTAATTTCCTATGGTTGTACTTGCGCCTATGTGAAGCGTAGATTTTTTATGTCCTCCATTGAGATTGAATTGATCTTCAATTGAATGGCCAATATCCATTGCCTGCATTGCCTGCGGCAAGATTTGGCGCCCGTTTTCATTCAGAACTAACTTTTTACCAATCCGATCAAATAGCTCAACCTGAAGAAGTGATTCAAGCTCATTGAGTGATGCGCTAGTCGCAGATTGGGATAGGGATACAAGCTCAGCCGCAGCGGTGGTGCTTCCGGATTTACAGATTGCGATGAAGATTTGAAGTTGTCTTAGGGAGATTTTCATAATTAACCTATTTTAATGGTTAATTATAGATAAATAAGTTGTTTCATAGGTAAAAAATATCCCTACACTTGCTTGCATCCCGCTTTCTAAAGAAATGGTTTTCCTAAGCTGATGAATACCTACTTTAATCCCCGTTTTTTAATTGGACTTCTCATGTGTAGTTGTCTTGGGTTTTTTGCCATGACGCTAACAGATCGATTTATTTGGCTTAGTAGCAATGGATTAGGTTCGCTGACGATAGCCATTATCTTGGGTATTACCTTGGGTAATCTGCCATTCTTGTCTTCTATTATCAAGAGGCACCTACCTGGCATTCAGTTTACAAAACAAAGAATTCTTCGATTGGGGATTATTTTGTACGGCCTTAGGCTGACATTTCAAGATATAAGTGATGTGGGTTTTTTGGGTGCCGCGATTGATATTGCTGTATTTCTTTCTACGTTTATCTTGGCTGTTTATCTTGGTGTGAAACATTTCAAATTAGATAAAGATATTGCAATACTCATTGGGGCCGGGAGTGCCATATGCGGGGCAGCTGCAGTCCTAGCGACCGAGCCTGTCGTAAAGGCTGAGAATGAAAAAGTAACTGTAGCCATATCAACAGTTGTGATATTTGGTACTGTTTCTATATTTTTATATCCTATTTTGTATCAACTGAGCCACCATTATTTCGCCTCTATTGAATTCCCTATGCAATTTGGCATTTACATAGGCTCTACTGTTCATGAAGTTGCTCAGGTACTTGCTGCAGCAAAATCGGTTGGTAGTGATGTGGCTGATACCGCTGTAATTACGAAAATGATGAGAGTCATGATGTTGGGCCCATTCTTGATAGCCCTTTCAATCTATTTCAATTACTTCAGTAAAGGCGAGAAAGTTACTCAGAGTTCACATGTCACCAAAAAAACACTTAGTTCTCGTATGATGGGATCAGGCATTCCATGGTTTGCATTTCTATTTGTACTTGTGATTGCGCTAAATTCTTTAGCTTTTTTACCAAAGCAATCAATTCAGCCCTTGGTTTATTTCGACAACTTTTTGCTTGCTGCTGCAATGGCGGCGCTAGGGCTAACCACTCATTTATCCGCCATCAAGAATGCGGGATTAAAGCCTTTATTTTTGGCCTTAATATTATTTTTCTGGTTGGTTTTTGGGGGCGCATTTATCAATATCATTGCAACAGTATTCTGGAATCTTTCATAAGTGCTTTTTAAGTGGTAAAACCTTTATTAATTAAGAAGGATCTATAGATGACTAAATTAAAAATTCAAAAATTGGCAGATGCCTTGGGCGCCGAAGTTTCGGGTGTGGATATTTCTAAGCCGATTGCTAAGGATGATCTTCAAGAAATCTTGGCCGCCTGGAAAGAGCACTTGGTATTAAGATTCAGAGGTCGCGAGTTATCGGATCCTCAGCTCCTTGAGGTTAGCCGTAATTTTGGGGAGATTGATCCTCCTGGCCCAAATTCTTATGGAAAACCGTTTCTTGCGGACTTTCCGGATATCAACGTGATTTCTAACATTAAGGTAGGGGATCAGGCGCTTGGTGGATTGGGTGATGGAGAGGCTGTTTGGCATGCCGATATGACCTATATTGAGACTCCACCCAAAGCATCTTTTTTGCATGCACTGGAGATTCCTGAGACCGGAGGGAATACTCAGTGGGGGAATATGTATCTAGCTTATGAGGCCCTACCAACGCATTTAAGGCAAGAGATTAAAGGGCGCGAAGCCATTCATGATGCTACTTATAACAGTGCCGGCATGATTCGTAGGGGTATGAATGAGGTCACAGACCCGCGGGAGGCTCCAGGTGCCCGTCACCCCTTGGTGGCCAAGCATCCTGAGTCAGGTCTGCCCTGTTTATTCTTGGGTCGCCGTCGTAATAGTTATATCTTGGGAATGGATTTGGCTGCCAGCAATCAATTGCTAGATGAACTCTGGGATCACGTAGACAATCCTGAATTTACTTTTACGCAGGTTTGGCAGTTGCATGATTTAATTCTCTGGGATAACCGCTGTACATTACATCGTCGCGATAGTTTTGATCCGCACTCTAGACGCTTGATGCATCGTACTCAAATCAAGGGTAGTCCAGTCATCCGCTTCGAATAAGGCCATATGAAATCCATCATTACTAAAGTAGAAGTTTTTGGCGTAGCTATGCCGCTAGTCGGCGGCGGGTTCAAGAATGCCTATGTCACTAAGACTGTGCAAAAGAGCGCCGTTATCCGCATTACTGATAATGATGGAGGTGTAGGTCTGGGCAATATAGACCCCTCCCCAGGCTACTCTGTTGAATCAATTGAAGACTCTCTGAAGATGCTGAAGGAGGTATTGGCTCCATCGATGATCGGATTAGATGCTTTTAATATTCACGAGTTACTCAGTTCGATGAATAAAAAGGTAGAGCATTTTTATGATGCGAAGGCTGCTATTGAGATGGCTTGTACAGATCTCATTTGCAGAAAATTAGATATACCTGTGTATACCTATCTTGGTGGCGATGTGGTCGATACCCTGCTATTTAATGCATGGATAGGAATTTTGCCCCCGGATGAGGCGGCTGCAGAGGCAAGAAAATGGTTTGATAAGGGGTTTAAGTCAGCCAAGGTTAAAGTTGGCGGCAATATCCATGCCGATAGAGATCGTATCGCAGCAATTCGTGCTGCAGTAGGTCCTAGTATGAACTTACGGGTAGATGCCAATGCTGGATATCAAGTGGATGAAGCTATTGCCCTTGGAAAGTTGTTGGAGCCGTTTGATTTGCAGCTGTTTGAGCAGCCCGTCCATGCTGAAGATTTAGCTGGTATGGCCAAAGTAAGGCAGGCCGTTGGCATTCCAATCATGGCCGATGAGTCTATTATTGATCATGAGAGTTTGATTGCAGTCATCAAACAAGATGCTGCAGATATAGTAAAACTAAAAGTAATGAAGCAGGGTGGTTTTTTAAATGCTCGCCGCATGTTAGAGACGGCAAGTGCAGCAGGCCTTAAGGTGGTGATTGGACATGGCTTTGGCTTGGGCGTTAATACAGTGGCCGAGATCATGTTTGCTTGTACCAGCCCCGATGTTCTGCCAGGACTAGAGTGCGTTGGCCCATTAAAAACTGTGGATGATATTGTTACTCATAAACTAGATATCACTAGTGGCTCGTTGACCTTACCTCGCGGACCCGGTCTTGGGGTTACATTGGATAATGAAAAGATGCAGAAATATTCGTTTTTTTAATTCACAAAACCAGACATATATGACTAAAGGCAAGGTGATGCATCTCAATAGCATGCTTAGTATTTTTCTTCTCTCTTTTTTGGGTCTAGCGAATGCCCAGACGAGTAAAACAACTACGATCCTTGTTCCCTTTGCCGCTGGAGGAACTGTAGATATCGTGGCTAGGCAGCTTGCCCCAGATATGGGCAGGTATTTAGGTGATTCGGTTGTTATTGATAATAAGGGTGGTGCAGGTGGCACTATAGCAACCGCAAAGCTTGCCACCTCGAATGCAGATGGAAAAACATTGATGTTCCATCATATGGGGTTCGTCTTTAATCCAGTGCTATACGACAAGCTTCCGTTTGATACCCGCAAAGATATTATTCCTGTCGCGGATATCGGCGTAACTCCAAACGTCTTAGTCGTAACAAATTCCATGCCTACAAAAAATATTGCAGAGTTTTTGGCATATGCGAAAAAGAATCCAGGAAAAATTAATTATGGTTCTGGCGGTATTGGTAGTGCAGGACATCTTGGAATGGAAATGTTTGAAGAGGCTGCAGGATTTCGGGCAACCCATGTTCCTTACAAAGGATCTGGTCCGGCGATTACCGATTTAATCAGTGGTCAGATTCAGGCAATGTTTATGACGATTGCATCCATTAAGCCTTATATAGAATCTGGACAAGTAAGGGCTCTAGCGACATCTGGCTTGGTTAGAACACCATCATTACCAGCACTTCCAACCTTAAATGAGAGTGGCTTAAAAGGCTTTAATTTTGAGCCATGGTATGGTGTATTTGCACCCGCAAAGACGCCGCAAAAAACACTAGAGCAGATTAATTTAGCTGTGAATGAGGCTTTAAAGAATCCCGAGAATCAAGCCAAGCTTGCTGGACAGGGGCTCGAGGTGAAGCCGATGACTATCGCTCAATTTGCGGGTATGGTCGATGCTGACTTAGTTAAATGGGATAAAGTGATTAAGCGCCTAAATATCAAGGCCGAGTAATTGCCACTCTCAATTATTAGGAACTGCAATGTCGATTCAATCTGTTGATGCAAAAACTTTAAAGCAGTGGCTGCATGACCAATCTGAAATTGCTTTGTTTGATGTGCGTGAGCATGGGCAGTACGGCGAGTCACATCTTTTCTTAGCAACCTCTGTGCCCTATAGCCGACTGGAATTCGACGCTGCTCGATTGGCACCGCGTAAGTCGGTGAGATTAGTGGTTTATGACGATGATGGCGCTGGGATATCAATCCAAGCAGCCGAAGCGCTTAGTAAGCAGGGCTATCAAAACATCTTTGTATTAATCGGAGGCACTAAGGGTTGGGGCGCTGCTGGATTTAATTTATTTGCCGGGGTAAATCTGCCTTCAAAAACCTTCGGGGAGTTAGTCGAGCATCAGTGTCATACACCTCGAGTAAGCGCTGATGAACTAACCCATATGATGCATGCAGATGAGGATTTCATCATCTTGGATGGCAGGCCTCAGAGCGAGTTTAAGAAGATGAGTATTCCTGGGGCTAAATGCTGTCCAAATGGGGAGTTAGCTTATCGCATTAAAAGTCATATCGACAATACAAACACTAAAATTATTATTAACTGTGCTGGTAGAACGCGCAGCATTATTGGTGCACAGACATTAATTAATTTGGGTATCAAAAACCCAGTTTATGCATTAGAAAATGGCACCCAAGGCTGGTACCTGAATGATTATGTTTTAGACCATGGAAAAGTTTCTGAATACGCTCCGCCCAAGGTTGATGATGAAATACTGCTCGGCTCTAAGGCCCTAGTTAATAAGTTTGATATTCCATTGATTTCTGATGAGCAATTTTTATCTTGGGAAAAAGATAGCAGTAGATCCCTATATCTCTGTGATGTGAGGACTGCAGAGGAGTTTTCATTAGATGGACTACCAGGGGCGCAAAATACTCCAGGAGGTCAGATGATTCAGGCTACCGATCAATTTGTTGGGGTTCGTAATGCTCGCATCGTGTTGTATGACTCTGATGGAGTGCGAGCAATTACAGTTGCTAGCTGGTTAAAACAGATGGGGCATGATGTTGCAGTACTAAGGGAGGGGGTAAAGAGTAAGGTTAGCTTGCCGAAACTTGAAATTGATCATTGCCTCGGTCTGGTACCAATAAGCACTGCAGAGTTGCATGAAATTAATCGTAATAATTCCTCTATCCTCGTAGATATCCGCAGTAGCATGAAATATCGTGATGCTCATTTACCAAATTCACTTTGGACAATTCGTCCCCAACTACTGGATATTCTTCATGGCGCTCAAAAGCCGGCTGTTCTGATCTCGGATGATCCTGCGCTGACATATGGCGCCTTATTAGAGCTTGAGAGACATCATTTGACTGCGCAAATCTATCAATTAGATGCCGCACGGTTTCCCAAAGAGCTCGATACCGTCTCTTCAGAGACGCAACCGCCAGATGCCGACTGCATTGATTTCTTATTTTTTGTTCACGATCGACATGATGGTAATAAGGATGCAGCGCGCCGTTATCTGGAGTGGGAGACCGGCCTTATTGCACAGTTAGATGCCGATGAAATTAATTTGTACTCAATTCAATAGGGTTTGAGATGAAATTTTTTATCTATGTAGCTCTCTTTAGCACCTGGATTCTGGGCAGTCAGGCGACGGCTCAAGTAGCCGACGTTTACCCTTCTAAGCCAGTGAAAATTATTGTTCCCGTCTCTGCTGGAGGGAGTACAGATCGACTAGCAAGACTGTTAGCTGAGAAATTATCAGTTGCTTGGAAGCAGCCTGTCATTGTCGAAAATGTAACAGGCGCCGGCGGATCAATTGGTGCAACACAGGCAGCCAAATCAAAACCAGATGGCTATACTTTATTGCTGCATAGTGATGCAGTGATCTTGAATCTTGCCTTACTATCAAAGCCCACTTATTCATTGACCGATTTAACTGGGGTGGTTAAGGTTGCCGCTAACCCGCAAATCTTAGTTGTACGCCCCAGCTTAGGTGTAAGCACACTCAAAGAGTATGCAGATTTGATTAAAAGTAAGCCCGGCATTATTTCAGTAGGTTTACCAACCAATGGTGGTATCGGACATATTTCCCATGAAATGCTTAGTAGGGCTTTGAATCTGAATGTGAACTATATTCCCTACCCTGGTGGTGGACCGGCTGCACTTGCCGTTATGGGTGATCATGTAGACGCCACCATGATCACAACGGCGGCTGTAACGGAATTTATTAAAGCTAAGAAATTAATCCCCATCGCAGTGACTACTTCCTATCGCTCATCCGCACTGCCGGACGTGCCAACAATCGCAGAGGCGGGGATACCTGGATTTAACGTAGAAAGTTGGCAGGGGATTCTTGCTCCAGCAGGCACGTCAAAAGACATTGTTAAAAAAATTAACCGCGATACCCTGCTTGTTTTGGATAACCCAGATTTTAAAAAGCAGATAGAAGCGATGGGCTACGGAGTCTCATTAGGAAGTGCAGAGCAATTCAATGCTTCTCTAAATGATGAGCTCAAGCGTTATACCCAGGTAATTAAAGAGGCTAAGATAAGTTTGAAGTAACTTAGCACTCCACTTTTTCAGCTTTTCTCAATTTCTCCTGCCTTCAAGCCCAATCGCTGAATATCATCCATGCTAGGAATCCCTTTGGTGTATCGCTCACCTAGCCAAGCGTAATAATCGCCAAAGAGTCGAGCTATCGGAGAGTATTTTTCAGGAATGATTCTATTGGTTGCTGGGTCTATGATTTCATCTTTAATATAAATCGCCTTTATTTTGCCAAGCACCAAGGCTCTTCTTTCAGTTAGCTCAATGATCTGAAAAAGCTCGCATTCTAAGCTGGCAGGCGCCTCCGCTATTCTTTGAACGCTCACCGTTTTGCTATCTACAAGAGTAACTCCAGCGTAATCAATTTCACTCTCATCCGATGGAATTTCAGCAGAAGCAATATGCATTGCACCAATGATCGAGGCATCGACCATATTGATAACGAATTGCTTCACATCTTTGATGTTTTGAATCGTATCCTTGGATTTCCCATTAGGTTTTACCCCAATACCTAGTATTGCAATCGCAGGATCCTCAGAAAAAACATTGAAAAAACTAAAAGGAGCTGCGTTACATAGACCATTTCGATTTTTGGTGGTGACTAGTGCTACAGGCCTCGGTATAACAACGGCTGACAAAAACTTATAGCGATCCTGAGTACTTAAATCTTCTAACAATAGCTCCATCTTCAAGGCTCCTTTTTAACAAAAATACGGCTTTTTTCGGGATAATGGTAGTGAGCTTATCACCATACTTGTCTATGCAAGCTTACAAAAAGAGATATATTATTTATAAAAATAAAAATATAGAAAAGTTATCAATGAAGATGTATCAATCAAAAATATCGGAGTGCAGATACTCATGTATTCATTAGCAGAATTTACGGAAAAAACGAGGGCCGATGGGTACGACAGTGTATCTATTCGGGAGTGGGGGGCGAACGCAATTAGTGAAACCCACACCCATGAGTTTGCTGTCCATGCTGTGATAGCAAAAGGTGAGATGTGGCTTACGCGCGGTAATGAGACCCAACATTTACAGGTGGGAGATACCTTTACGATGGACTCGGACACTCCTCATGCCGAAAAATATGGCCCACAAGGAACTGTTTATTGGGCTGCTAGACGATTCCCAAAAATTTAAATTCAATCTGTAGTCACTGTTTTCTACAGTGATCCTCGCTTTAAACCTAGATAAAAGTAAATTATTATGAAAATAGAAACGCCTGGAAAATATGAACCTTTTGGTTGGCATCATTGGCCCGATCATTTTTTTATGTCGTATCAATTTAGACGTACCTTAGGTGAGACCCAAGAGGGTGGCGGAGCAGTAAGCGAATGTTTTCAGGCCGCCAGCAGAATGATTCCGGGCGACTTAAATAGTTGGCATGAAGAGTGGTTAAAAGTTGCCCATAGAAATGACGTTAAGGGAGATGAAGCTGAGAGGCAGGGCCATATTCAGACTGCTATGAATTGTTGGCTAAGAGCCACTGAATATTACAGATCAGCGGAGTTTTGGTTAGATGCAAATGACCCCAGGAGGCTTCCTACTTTTACCAAGTGTGAAAATGCTTCTCATAAGTGGTTGAAATATTTACCTGGTGAGGTTGTCGAAATCCCCTACGAAGGAGGTAAGTCATTACCGGCATATTTTATTAAGTCTCCTGTAGGAGGACAGCAGCAGCCAGTATTGATTTCTTTTGGCGGGCTTGATTCATTCAAGGATGAGTTATGGTTTATGACGGGGCGGGGTGCGGTACAACGTGGCATTTCTGTTCTTTTAGTGGATGGCCCTGGTCAAGGGGGCGCATTAAGGCGTCACGGTATCGTATCTAGATACGACTATGAAGTTCCTGTTGGTAAATGTATTGATTGGTTAGAAAAGCGATCCGATATTGATCCTAAGCGGATTGCAGTCAGCGGCTCAAGCATGGGTGGTTACTACGCTGCTAGGGCTGGCTCAATGGAGCATCGCCTAGCTGCTTGTATATCTCACGGAGCTATTTGGGATATAGAAAAGAGATTTGCTGATCGCGGTGAAAATCATGCCCTTGCAGGACATATGAAATGGGTCATCGGTGCTAACGATATGGCTGAAGCGGTAGTGAAGGCAAAGCAATTTAAATTAGAGGGCGTATTAGATCACATGAGATGCCCCTATTTAGTCTTGCATGGCGGCCATGATGTGTTGGGCGTAGAGACTGTGCAACTCGTTCATGATTATGCTAAATCAAAGGGTATTAACGTGACCCTGCGCCTTACTTCTGCCGAGGAAACTGGTGCCGAGCATTGTCAGCATGACAATCCAACCTTGGGGCAGGAGATCATGATTGATTGGTTGGCTGATATATTTGGGATCGACCAGCGCAAGCTCTTTTTGTAAGTTAAAGACCTAGGGTTAGCCTACAGGATTAGATGACTTTTTTAGTCTTAAAGAGAATAGAATATTTTTTTAGCAAAAAACAAAATAATAGGAGACAGTTGTGGATGCCTTGAAATCAGAGATTAGAGATGGAATGCATATTGATTGGGATATGCCAATTAAGATGGACGATGGACTGATTTTACGTGCGGATATATTTCGTCCGGTGCGCGCAGGTAAGTTCCCTGTAATTTTGTCATATGGTCCGTATGGAAAAGGACTAGCATTCCAAGAGGGTTATAAAACTGCGTGGGAAATTATGGAACGCGAGAACCCTGATGTCATTAGAGGGTCAAGTAATAAGTACCAAAATTGGGAAGTGGTAGATCCTGAGAAATGGGTTCCTGACGATTACGTTTGCATTCGGATTGATTCGCGCGGTGCAGGTAGATCGCCTGGTTTCATGGATCACAATAATGCTCGTGAGACTAAAGACATTCACTTATGTATTGAATGGGCCGCCAAACAGAAATGGTCTAACGGTCGTGTTGGCATGAATGGTATCTCCTACTATGGAAGCAATCAATGGCGTGCAGCAGCCAGTAAGCCAAAGCATTTAAAGGCTATATGCGTTTGGGAAGGCTGGAATGACAATTACCGTGAATCTAGTCGACATGGCGGTATTGCTTGCTCATTCCGTAAGAATTGGCTGGAGATGCAAATTAAAACGGTTCAGCATGGTGTAGGCGATAGAGGTAAAAGAAGTCCTATCACTGGTGAAACAGTGTGTGGACCTGAGACTTTATCTGAGGCTGAGCTGCGTAATAATGTGGATGATATTTGGAAGCGTGTTCTTGATAATGAGATGACTGGCGACTGGTATGAAGAGCGATCCGCTAAGTTAGATCGAGTGGATATCCCGGTTCTGAGCGCTGCAAACTGGGGTGGTCAAGGCTTACATACTCGCGGTAATTTTGAAGGCTTTGTGCGTTCAAAATCTAAAAATAAGTGGCTAGAAGTACATGGCGGTTCACACTGGGCGCCTTTCTATACAGATTATGGTGTTGCTATCCAGAAGCGCTTCTTTGATTTCTACCTTAAGGGTAAGAAAAATGGCTGGAATAAGACACCAACCGTCTCTCTCTTAGTCAGAAGTCCTGGTGAAAAATTTACCCCACGCCCTGAGAATGAATGGCCATTAAAGAGGACGCAGTGGACCTCGCTGTATCTAGATCCGACCCAGAAAACTTTTTCCCAGTTTCCCTTAAAGCAGGAAGCAAGCGTTCAGTACGACATGATGGGCAAAGGTGTGACTTTTGCTTTTCCCCCTCAGACTCAAGACGTAGAGTTAACTGGCCCTATGGCTCTCAAACTCTTTATTTCTTCGTCAACTAAGGATGCGGATATTTTTGCTGTTGTGCGAGTATTTGATCCTGCTGGCAAAGAGGTCTTATTCCATGGTGCGCTAGATCCAAAGACACCAATTGCACAAGGTTGGTTAAGAGCTTCCCACCGCAAGCTGGATAAAAAGAAAAGTTTGCCTTACCGTCCTTGGCATAGTCATGATGAGAAGCAGCCCCTCACTCCCGGTGCGATCTATGAGTTGGATGTTGAAATTTGGCCAACTTGTATAGTGGTTCCCAAGGGTTACAGTATTGCTTTATCTATTCTTGGCCGTGACTATGAGCATGATGATGCTGCAGCAGTCTTGTCAAATATGAAGAATCCGATGAAAGGTTGTGGACCGTTTACACATGACGATGCGCAGGATCGTCCACCAGCTATTTTTGGTGGAAAGGTCACATTGCATACGGGGCCAAAGCATCAGGCAAGACTGTTAGTACCCGTGATTCCGAAGAAAAAATAAGTTTGTCAAAATGAAGGAGATCTTATGAGTTATTTTTTAAATAAATACTTATCGACTGCCGTTTTGGCCTTATTGCTTGGCCTCTTTAGTCAGTTGATAAGTGCTCAATCTGGAACATATCCCAATCGACCAATTAAAATTATTATTCCATTTCCGCCTGGTAACACAACCGATATCATGACGCGTTTGATTGCCCCTAAGTTGCAGGAACGACTGGGGCAGGCAGTCATTGTGGATAATAAGGCCGGAGGATCTGGTGTAATTGGTATGGAATTTGTTGCTAAATCGAAGCCGGATGGTTACACCCTGGTTGCATCGCAGGGTGGCAATATGGTGGTACTTCCACACACTAGTAAAAATATCGCTTACAGCCCTATTGCTGATTTCTCATCGATTGCCCTGTCTACCTATAACTATCAGGTGATTACAGCGGCCAACCAAGCTCCTTTTAAAACTTTTGCCCAAATGATTGATTGGGCCAAAGCCAATCCAGGGCAGCTGACAGTTGCCTCAAATGGTGAGGGTGGATTTCCACATCTTGTTTTTGAGCATCTAGCAAAAACTGCGGGCATCACCTTTACGCATGTACCCTATAAAGGTAGCGCTCAGATTGTTACGGATATGATTGGTGGTCAGGTAATGACCTCGGTTGATGGGGTTAGCGGTCCTGCGCCGCATATTCGTTCTGGTGCGATACGTTTATTGGCGATTTCAAATAAGTCGAAAGTAACAGAGTGGCCAAATACACCCACAGTATCTGAAACTATTCCCGGCTGGACCTCAAACGGCTGGTTTGCCTATTCTGGCCCTGCTGGTATGAATAAAGATATCGTGCGCAAGTTGAATATGGAAATTAATCGCGCCATGAACGCCCCTGAAGTGGTGGAGCAATTAAAGTCTTATGGATTAGAGGTGGTTTCAGAGTCTCCCGAGTATTTTGATCGGGTTCTCAAAGATGACTATGCTCGATATGGCAAGCTTGTTAAAGATATCGGTTATGTACCCCATTGAGTGACTCTATACAAAGTATAGGATTGGGGAAATAAATCATCCCTTAGTTGAAATAAAAAAACTAACCCGAAAGGTTAGTTTTTTTATGTTCGCTAATAATTGAAAAATGACTAATCTTACGGCTTTCTAGATTGTTCGATCAGTCGGAGCTGCCAAGGAATAATTACTTTTGTAAAAATGACAGGATCGATCCATCCTGTTGCTTCACGACCAAGGTGACCTCCACGAGGATTGATCCAGGCATCCTTTGGGATATCCCCACTACGCAATAAAAGTTCTGCATCCTGAATAGGCGTTTGAGTATCTTTGGCGCCAGCAACTATCAGCATAGGGGCTGTCGGTTTATCTAATAGCCCCTGCTTTTTTAATGACATTTCAGGAACTAGGCGATATAGATCGGATACCGTCTTTGCTCCCTCATACACATATAAGGTTGCAGGGATGTAGTCAAATAAATATTCTTTATTTCCATTTACTTTTGAAGTAATGACTGCCTCAGAAAAAGTGACATCAACGGCAGGAGACTGGGCTACGACACCTAGTAGCCGACTCTTTTCAGTGATGGCCAGCTTGGCTGCCCAGTGAGCACCAAAGCTGACACCAAAAGCCAGAATGCGCTTGTTATCTACTTTAGGATGTTTGTAGAGATAGTCAATTGCAGTGGAGAACATGCGATCCGCTTTATTGTCTACCTTGATTGGGGCTTGTCCTGTACCTGGCCCATCAATTGCTAAAAATCCAACACCTTGATCTAGGATTTGCGTATAACTTTCAGCGACAGTTTCTTTTCGACTATCTAAGCCATTAATGGCAAGAATCATTGGTACCGGACCCTTTGCATCTTTTGGAAACCGGAGATAACCAGTAATAAATTTACCTTCAAAAGGAATTTTTACTACTTCAGTTGGGATATCTTGTGTATTGAGATATTTGATATATGCATTAATCGCATTATCGTAAGAGGCCCGCTTACCTGGAGAGTTAGGCACTGGAAATTGTCCGAAGTAATAGAGGCGCCATGCACGTTTGAATGCAGCTCCTGCCTCCACTTTGCTTTTAGCATTAGCCGCGGCAGCCATGTATTTGCTTGCTACTTTGTCAAAGCCCTGCGCCCAATCATCTGGTTCGCGAGTAGTGATATAGGAAAATGCCTCCTCAATGTCTTTTTGGTCTAGGCCGCCTAGAGGGTATGAGCCTCTTTTTACTCGCTCTATAGATTCTTGTTTGATTTCATCAATACTGCGGTCAGTTACTTGCGCATAACTATTAGCGCCGCTTAAAAGTAGGGTGACACTAGTGGCAATCAGGAATACTTTTGAATAGATGCGCATGAGTTGCATGCTGTTCTCCTTAAATAATGATTTGTTTTGATATTAAAAAATAAGCGGCTGTATGTTACTGCGGAACAATGCCGATTGCTTTGACTAAGTCGCCATATCTCTTATGATCTTTTTTAATCAAGCTATCAAAATATTCTGCCGACTGCACAACTCCGAGTAAGCCGTAAGAGGCGAGTTTTTCTGAGGCGCCTGGAGACTGAATTGCTGTATTAATCGCTTGGTTCATCCGATTAACGATATCAACTGGCGTTTTAGCGGGAAAGACAAACCCAAACCAACCATTAACCACAAAACCGGGAATCACTTCACTTAGGGTCGGAACACCAGGCCACTCTGCTGGGGGTGTGCCATTTGTGGTTGCCAGTAAACGTATATTTCCTCCTTTAACAAAGGGCGCGAATCCAGAAATACCATCTACTGCCGCCATGATCTCGCCCGCACCTAAATCTGTTGCTAAGCTAGCTGTACCTTTGTATGGAATATGAGTGTAAGCAATTCCCAGCTGACGACTAAAGTCCTCAAACCATAAATGTGAAAAGCCTCCCTCACCAGTACTGCCAACAGTGAGTTTATTGGGGTTTGCTTTGGCCCAAGCAACCATTTGCTGTAATGTTTTAAATGGGGCGTTATTGGAGCCCCCTAATGCGTTGTAATTCCAGGCGGACACTGTAACCGGAGCAAAGTCCGTAATAGTGTTGTAAGACAAGCCCTTGACTGTGTGTGGCTGAACAATCATGGGGCCGCCTTGAACTGCTCCCAGGGTATAGCCGTCGGGATTAGCGCGGGCAATTGCAGTCATACCAATACGCCCATACGCTCCACCAACATTCTCAATGATGACGGATTGATCTAGCACTTCGCTAACTTTGTTTTGCACTAGTCTTGCTAAGGTATCAATCGTATTCCCTGGTGGGAATGGAACAATAATTCGAATAGGCTTGACCTTGGGCCACGCGGTTTGTGAAAAGCCATATCGAGAGAGTGGCGCAAGCCCAGAAGCTAACGCCACCTTCAATATTGTGCGGCGATTAAAGATATTTCGATTACCCGTCATCAGGATGCTCCTTTATTGGCAATCAAAATATACTAAAAGTAAGCTTCGCCACGCTCTACCGGTGGCTCCCATTCACAGTCAGACCATGGGCCATCACCATTCTCTTTAATGTAAGAAATACTACCGTCTTTAGTGGGTTTATGTGAACCATTAAAGAAATTTTGGAGCCAGTCAAAGACATAATCATGACAATCCATGCCACCTAAGTTTGCAATACTCCACAGTGGATGGTATTGATTTTCAAAAACCCACATCTCCTTTGGAACCTTTAGGTCTTCATATGCCTCAATCGCATCTTCTAGAGGACAAAGAGGATCAAACTCACCAGTAACTAATAGGGTTGGACATTTAATCTTGTCTAAATGACCTCGGACGGTCATATTCTTTGCAACCTCTTCATCGAAGCGCGCTTCATCTTCGTATCCAGCCATATACATAAACATTTGTTTAAAGCGTGGAGAGGATTGAGTAAAGATGGTGTTATTAGGATTAAAGCAAGCAACCGAAGACACTACAACTGCAGCACGATGATCGTAGCTTGATAATCTGAGTGACCAATAACTTCCCATGCTGATGCCGTAGATAGCAATCTTATCTTTATCCACTTCAGGGCGAGTCATCAGGTAACTGATCACTGCGGCGCCTGCCCGCTCATAGTTATCGCCTACTGCTCTAATTTTTTGGATATTTGAGTTTCCTTGACCTGGGCCATCCATTGCAAGAACGTGGAACCCTCGTGCTAAGCCGATGTTGTGATAAGCCTTAGGAAATACTTCTTTTGTTTGATCCATTCCAGGAACATAGATTACGACTGGTGCTTTGCGACGATCTGGTAGGAGGTGCAAGAGGCAAGATATTGTTTTACCGTCGTCAAATTCAACCTCTACGCGCTCAATTGGATAGTCAGCAGTTTGATTACGTAAATCCACCATCTCTGATAGCTTTGCATATAACTTCTTCTTAACTGGATGGTCATCAAAATAAATCGGATGCTGAGCATGGCGATAAGATTCGATTGCATGATCAAAATGGTAAGTGGCAGAGGAGTTTGCACCACGCGCCTGAGCGGCCTTAGCTAAGCGCTCATGCCTCTCGGCGGCTTCAAGCCATACCTTTGGCAGCATTCGATAATTTCTTGCCCGCTTGCCTGTAGGGACTTCAATATCATCGCGTTCAAAGTTCTGAACACGTCCGCGCATATTCAACGCAAGATCCAGCATCCACTGCTGATTATCACGCTCTGTTCTGAGTTTTTTTAGCATGTTGTCCCCATTAAAAATAGTCTTTCTGATTTAATTTTATTTTCAGACAATAATCATATACATTATTGATAACGACATGAGAAATATTTGCTGGCCTCATATATTTATTGCATTGCAATATTTACTACGATATGAATCAGCATGAATAACTAATCACGAAAGAATTAATCAAGATGAAAAAACATTCGCATATTCCTAGCGCATCCTTACTACGACTGTTCCTGCTTAGTTTCTTTGTGCCTTTATTAGGAACACTATTTTCTTTGCAAACTGCTTTCGCGCAAGATGCAAGCTTTCCAAATAGGCCAATTAAATTAGTCGTTCCATTGGCTCCAGGCGGCGCAACTGATACCGTCGCTCGCATTTATGCAAAACAACTTTCATCCAAGCTAAACACCCCGGTTGTAGTAGAAAATCGCGTGGGTGCTGGCGGAATGATCGCGCTAGATTCCATGTCCAAGGCTCCTGCTGATGGTTACACTATTTTTGTAGGGAATCTTAGTACCAATGCCTTGAATGAGACCGTTTTCGCTGAAAAGATCAAGCGTAAGCCATCTGAATACTTGACAGGGATTACCACTCTAGCAATCATCCCCCATATTTTCGTTGCTTCCGCTCAGCTAGGTATCAATAGTATTCCTGAGCTCATTAACTATGCCAAGCGCAATCCTGATGCGATCAATCATGCCTCGCCCGGTGTTGGCACCTACTCTATGTTGGACATGCTCAACTTTGAAAAGGCCGCGGGATTGAAGATGACCCATGTTCCCTATAACGGTGGCGCCGGTCAATATATTGTTCCAATGGTTAGCAACGAAGTTCAAATTGCATTTATTAATGCATCCTCTGTCATTGAAATGATTCGCGCTCAAAAGTTACGTGCCTTAGCAGTGACAACGGAAAAGAGATTGCCTGAACTACCAAATACTCCCACCATGGGTGAGGTAGGTTTTCCAGGAGTTGGGACTAATGCATGGCAAGCAATATTTGTACCGGTAGGCACTCCAAAAGCAACTATAGATAAATTATTTAATGCAAGCATAGATGCTTTAAATACCGAAGAGCTAAAAGAGGCATTCAAAAAGCAATTGATTAATCCTGCTTATAGTAAATCACCGGAAGATTTCAATCGCTTCGTACAGCAAGAAGTCAATCGGTGGGCGGCCATATTGAGTAATTTAAATGTCAAGGCAGAGTAGTAAATCCACTAGCCAGCATCTTACGTAAGCTGAATTTTTATGATGAAGGCTGAGGCGTTAATTTTGCCGTCAACTTGACGATCAATTGGACTAGCACTTGAGCAAGGATTGCGGATAGCACTGAAGATAGAGCAGCTATCAAGATAGAGCTCATTGGCAGCAAGAGTGACAGGGTGACAAAAAATGCGGTAAATGAATAGAAACCCTTAACCATTCCTCTGTAAACCTGTGTGACATAGGCTGGCCCTAATGTATTGTGGGTAAAAACAGCTAGTACTAATCCAATCACTGGAAAAACTGCAAGGATGCCACTCCAAGTCTCACCCAAAAGTGTTGCTAAGGTAGTAACGGAAAGGGTTAATAAAGCGCCCACTAGCATGCGCCATGGAAGATCGTGCAGTTTTGTCCTGGGCGGTGCAATTATCTTCATTTTTGGCAAAAGATAAGGCGTAACTAAAAGAGAGCCAATTGCTATTGCAATGGAAGTCTCCAAGCCGGGCGAGCACGTGGCCAAAATAAATGCTGAGACAAACCATGCAGATAGTGCAATCAGTAGGGCTAATGGCCAATCAAAGCGAATACAACTCCATGAATAGGCTATCCCAAAAAGCATTAAGCAGGTAGTCGCAGAGATTGCTGACACTGCTGTCAATGTAGCAAATATAGAGCCTTGCTCAAGTGCGATGAAAATAACAATAGGCCCTGCAACTACTGGGAAGGCGCCCATTAATCCTGCAATTCCAGATCCCCATTTCCGACCTGCTAAGGTAATTAAGCCAATAAATAAGGGGACTATGCAAAGTTTGAGTATGAGGATCACTGGTAAATTATAGATAGAGAGATTGATCCCTAGAGTAGCATATTAAGAACCCTATTTATTTGATCATCTTATTTTGATTGTTTAAAAAATCATCATGTTAAAAAAAATCACAAAAGCAAATTTGCTTAGGCAAGGGTGCCAAGCTGTTTTTATCTTTTTTACTTGTCTAGCTGTGGTTCATGCTCAAGGAAACTCTAAAGATCTGAGATCGTTAAAAACGATGGCGCTCATTCCAGGCGGATCTTTTGTTATGGGGTCTAGTAATGGCCCCGATGATGAAAAGCCACAACATACTGTCTTTGTAAAAGCATTCCTGATGGATATTCTCCCTGTAAGCAATGCTGATTTTGCACAATTTCTGAATGCTCGAGGTCTTCAAAATCAGCAGGCCGAGACTTTTTATGATCATCAGGATAGCGATGCCAAAATCCATCAGCGTAATTCAGTATGGCAAGCTGATCTTACTTATGAATTACATGCAGCAAATGAAGTGAGTTGGGTGGGCGCGCGCGATTACTGTACTTGGTTCAATAAGCGATTACCCACTGAGGCTGAGTGGGAAAAGGCAGCGCGCGGTATTGATGGTCGGAAATACCCTTGGGGTAATGCGCCACCGAATGCAAAGTTTGCTCTTTTTGGGGCGCCCTATAACTCATCGGCACCCGTTGATGCATTTCCGGACGGGGCAAGCCCTTATGGCATTTTAGATATGGCTGGAAATCAATGGGAATGGGTATCCAGTGCCTATCAACCCTACCCCTATAGGGCGGATGATGGCAGGGAAAACCAGAATGCTGGGCCGGTCCGATCCACTCGTGGGGGTGGGCATGATTCAAATGCGGAGGAGATTAGTGCTACTCAGCGAGGCAGATTTTTATCCCGCAACCCGAAGGCTGGGCACCACAATATCGGTTTTCGTTGCGCAAGTAATTACTAATCGAATGCTTTAATTAAGTTGTACTATCTTTTAATATTTAGCTCAATCAGCGATATCATGCTTGAGTGAATCTTTTTAATAAATTATGAGGCTGACATGACAATATCTATTCAAACAATATCGATTAAATCCGCATTAACGATTGCTCAAAATACATTGGAGTGCGCAAGGTCAGAAGGTATGCACCCAATTGCTGTTGTTGTATTGGATGTGCGCGGGGCTGTAAAGGCTTATTTGGCTGATGATGGAACTAGCTTACTCAGGTTTGATATTGCTCTCGGCAAAGCTGCTGGTACCTTAGGTATGGGTCTTGGGGGTCGTGAGCTTGAGCGGAAAGCAATTGCGGCACCTCATTTTATGAGCTCCCTGCCAGCTCTATCTAGCAAGGGAATGGTGCCTGTGCGAGGCGGTGTTTTGATAAAAAATCAACAGGGCGAAATTATTGGGTCTGTTGGGGTTAGCGGGGACACTTCTGTTAATGATGAGATTTGCGCCCTAAAAGGGATTCAGAGTGCTGGCCTACTGGCAGATCATGGTGATAAAGAGAGCTAAGTAAGAGAAAAATATACGTCTTACTTAGCTTGTCCAACTATCGCAATTTATTTTAGTTTGCTCATCCTGCGCAGGACATCGTAAACGGCCGCCGTATCATTTTCCGCATGACCTGCACCCATTGCGGCATTATAAATAGCTTGTGATGCAGCAAATAGGGGTGCGGGTGTATTGGTCTGGGCAAGTGCTGCAGTAATGAGTTTCATATCCTTTTGCCAGATTGAAACTTTCATCGTTGCTTCATCCCAATTTTCTTTTACCATCATTGGGCCGCGAACGCTAAACATCCTCGAACCACCAGCCCCGTCAGCTAACACCTTAACAGTCGTTGCGGGATCAATACCCCAATTTTTCCCCATTAGGATGGCTTCAGCTGTTGAGACATTGTGAATTGCAACTAATAGATTGGCCATGAGCTTTAACTTCATGCCATTTCCAAAGCTACCTACGTTGTAATTCGCTTTTGCAAAGCCAAAAAACACTGGCTCCATTTTTTTGATGGCTGCAGATTGCCCGCTAGAGTAAATTGAAAGATCTTTTGTTTTGGCTTGAGCGCCCGTTCCAGAAAGCGGGCAGTCCAACAGAATGATGCCTTTGGCGTCCAGAATTTTCTTGGCGGCCATCTTATCTTCTAGATCAAGAGTGCTTGCTTCAGCAATAATGAGCCCCTTCTTTCCGCTTGTAGCAATCGCCTTAGCGTTCTCAATGAGTGCGCTGGGGCTTGGTAGTGAGGAGATGATATAGGTCGCTTCCTTACCAAGATCGCCCGCTGATTTAGCTATTCTGCCGCCGGCCTTAATCAATCTTTTTTGGCAACGGGGGTCTGGATCAAATCCAATGACATCGAATCCAGCTACCAGAAGATTGCTTGAAATGGCTGATCCCATAATGCCTAAACCAAGCACGCCAACGGTCTCTTTTGAATTCTGAGTATTTTTAGGTTCAGCTTTTTTAGAAGCCTTTTTTATCTTGGTCATGGTTATCTCTGATGAATAAAAAATGAATAATAGCGGAAATCTGAAAGGAGCTTGCCTTGAGAGGGGGCTGCAATTGATTATGAATAGTTAGGGCTTGCACTCATTTAATCATAAATTGATATAGTGACCATACTATTAGTATGTCGGCAATGAGGGCGGTAATTTTTGCTCTCGATCATGAAAAGAAAACAAGGAGATAGAATGAAAATAGGTCTAATTGGCACCGGAAGGCTTGGTGGGGGGATGGTCGAGCGACTAATTAATGTAGGCCATGATGTTTATATTTGGAACCGTTCACCAGAAAAAGCTCAGCCCCTAGTCAAATTGGGCGCAACTTTAATGTCCTCGCCTGCCATGGTGGCTGAAGCGGCCGAAATTATCTTGTCCGTACTAACCGATGCTATCGCAATTGATGCTGCTTACTCAGGCCAAAATGGTATTTTGTCTGCAAATTTGAAAGGCAAAGTACTCGTTGAGATGAGTACCGTGCGACCTGAAACGCAAATTGCTTTGGCTGCTAAGGTAATTACTGCTGGGGGTGAATTTGTCGAGTGTCCAGTCGGGGGCTCAGTGATGCCTGCAAAAGAGGGGACTTTGTTAGGTTTGGTCGGGGGTGAGGATCTTTCCGTCAAAAAAGTGATGCCACTATTGCAGCAAATGTGCCGTCGTGTAGAGCACGTTGGCCCAGTAGGATCGGGATCTAGCTTAAAGCTGGCAATTAATTTGCCGCTCTTGGTTTATTGGGAGTCTCTCTCAGAGGCGGTTGCACTTGCCCAGCACATTGGATTAGATCCTGAGCGTTTACTAGACATCTTGGCTGATACTTCTGGGGCTCCGAATGTAATGAAGGCGCGCTCACCCAAAATAGCAGCCGCGCTTAAAAGTGGACAGGCGGGCGCCACTTTTTTTAATATCGATTCAATTCGTAAAGATTTGCGAACGATGGTTGAGGAGGGGCAAAGCCTGGGTTATTCATTACCGGTTGCCCAGGCTGCATTAAGTTCCTATGACCGCTCTTCAGAAGCCGGCTATGGTAATTGTGATGGCTCAGAATTGGTTACGTCTTGGCTTGCAATAGCAAAAAAGTAAGGTTATGAGTTCTGGAGGGGGTAATGCCCTTAGTGATATTGCATGCGATTAATGTCGCATTGCAACATTGGTTAATTCTACTTTTTATGCATAATAAGGATTAGCGTCCTCGATTAGAAGGACGAAATAATTGGAGTCAAATTCATGATTACAAGTTGTCGATCTCATTTAACAAAGCTTTCTTTCATCGTGCTTACAGGCTTATGTGCCATTACGGCCACGAGTGTCTTTGCACAAGCATTCCCTTCTAAGCCGGTACGGCTAATCGTGACTTATCCACCTGGTGGTAGCTCAGATTTAATGGGTCGCTTAATGGGGAAGAAGCTCAGTGAGCTTTGGGGGCAACCTGTCATTGTTGAGAATAAGGGTGGTGCAGCGGGCTCTATAGGTATGGAATATGCATCACGACAGGCGCCAGACGGTTATTCATTTGTATTGGGTAACTTTGGCCCCGCCTTGGTTAATCCGCTTATGAGTAAGGTGAGTTACAGCATGGATAAGGACTTTATGCCTATTTCCTTGACTGCATCTGGTCCAAACGTGTTGGTTGTGCCAGCCAACTCTCCATACAAGAACTTACAAGAGTTATTGGATGCGGCGAAAGCAAAACCTAATGCACTGAATTTTGGAACTAGCGGCCCAGGCAGTATGTCGCATATAGCAACCGAGATGATTATGCGTCAGACCGGCGTTCAAATGACTCACGTTCCTTACAAGGGCGGTGGCTTAGCGTTAATTGATTTAATGGCAGGGCAGATTGATTTTATTATTTCTGATGCCTTGCCTGCAGCTGAGCATATTAAGTCTGGAAAATTGCGCCCCTTGGCAATTACTAGTGGCTCAAGAACGTCTCTAGTTCCAGGAGTTCCTACTTTTTCTGAGGCAGGATTACCTGGCTTTGTTGCGTTAACTTGGTGGGGTGTCTATTTACCAACGGGCACACCTAAGGATATACAGGATAAGTATTACTCTGCATTAGTAAAGGTGATGGGTGATCCTGAGATCAAGGAGCGCTTTGCAGGAATGGGAGTCCAAGCCCAAGCTACAACTCCAGATGAGTTCAAGACCTACCTGACATCTGAAAATAACCGCTATGCAAAATTAATCTCTGATAACAAGATTAAGGCGGATTAGTCTAATACCGCCCAGCGATATTAGACTTTTATTTTCAGAAGCTTCATTGCATTCAACCCTTGGATTTTTTGACGATCCTCTTTAGTCAGTTTCTTGACTGAGTTGATTAATCCAAGGGGGTCTACTTCACCCATATCATAGGGATAATCAGTCCCTAGCAAAACATGATCAGCGCCGTAGACATCAATTAGATGCTTAAGCATAGTTGGATCAAATGTGATGGTATCGAAATAGATTTTCTTAAGGTAGCTAGAAGGTTTGGATTTGATAATCGTCCGACAATCAGGACGTGCGCGCCAAGCATGATCCATCCGCGCCCAATAATGCGCTAGATAGCCGCCGCCGTGGGCTGCAATAAATTTAATCTTTGGATTTTTGGCGATCACACCATCAAAAATGAGGTGACTCACTGCCAGCGTAGTATCCATGGGATTGCCGATAATATTATTGAAGTAATGATTAACGAGGCGATCGGCTTGAGAGGTCCCAACAGGATGCATGAAAATGGCAATGCCTAGTTCATTGGCCTTAGCAAAGAATTTATCGAGCTTTAGGCGTGGGTCAGTCAAGTCCATCCCATTGACGTTCGTATTTATTTCTACGCCACGCAAGCCTAATTTTTTGACTGCATATTCTAATTCTTTTACAGCCAATTCAGCGTTTTGCAGTGGTACTGATCCGAGTCCAACAAATCGATCTGGATGATCGGCCACGATTTTGGCTATACCTTCATTCACCTCTCGAGCAAGACCGGCCCCCAGGTCTGGTTCCGTAAAATAAAAGTATTGAAATGGAGCTGGGCACACCGCTTGAATATCGATGCCCATTTTGTCCATGTCACGCATGCGTTCATCAATCCCTGTAAGCTTGGATGCTCGATCTGCCATTTGCTTGACATTCGTTTGGCGCGTTAAGTCATTGGCGAAAATAATTGAATTGTCATATTTTTCAGCCCCTAAGGATGCCGTTTTCTTAGCAACTTCAGGGTTAAGGTAGTGGCAGTGAATATCGACTACCTTTAACTTCCCTTTACTGTTTTTACTGATAACGCGGGTCGTCTCATTCGGCTTTATTTTTTTCTTTGTTGAAACGGCGTTTATTTTTTTGCTTGCATTGCCTGCTTTGATTCTATCTTTGAGGGCGGCAATAGTAAGGTCTGCTAAATTTTCTTGTGATTTTGCAGAAAAGTGATCATCAGTCGAGTGCTGGTGAGTATGGTCGCTACAAAATGGGCCGCAGTTAAAAAACATGGTTTTCCCTCACAAAAAGTTAATAAATTCTATATCAATTTTTTAGAGTGTAAACGCAACTTCTATATTTAGTTAAATAACAGCATCTTTATGAGGTATCCGACTAGAAATTGTTGTGTAATAGAACAATATTGCGTTCTACGGGATAAATAGTGGGATCGCTATATTCATTGATGTGAACTATTTACAAATTATGCGGGTAGCCCCTACTCCGAATTGAGGCTGTATGATTGTCAAAAATGACGCCCAAAAAATTTGATCTCGTTATCTATTTAGTAGCAGCTACATTCTTTATGGAGAATTTAGACGGCACTGTTATTACTACAGCATTACCGTCAATGGCAAAAGACTTTAATGTAAATCCCATAGATGTAGCTTCGGGTATTACGAGTTATTTATTGACTTTGGCCATCTTGATCCCTGTGAGCGGGTGGTTTTCTGATCGGTTTGGGGCTCGTCGTGTCTTTACTTTAGCTATTGCCATTTTTACTGCAGCATCCGTTCTCTGTGGTTTAAGTGAATCTCTTTCTATGTTCATTTTTTCCAGGGTATTGCAGGGGGTGGGTGGCGCACTCATGGTTCCCGTTGGTCGATCTGTTGTATTGCGTGGGACTCCAAAAGATGGGGTGATACGAGCGATTGCATTAATTACTTGGCCCGGTTTAATTGCTCCCGTACTTGGTCCAGCCATTGGCGGATTTATTGCGACATATGCAAGTTGGCATTGGATATTTTTTATCAATGTCCCCTTAGGACTTATCGGAATTTTGATGAGTTTATCCCTGCTCGAGTCCGATAAAGAGCTTCAGCGCAAGCCCTTTGACTACCTTGGATTCATTTTTAGCGGCTTAGCTTTGGCCACCTTAATATATGGACTTGAGTTATCCCAGCATCTTGAACAGAATTACTTAATAGTATTCGCTCTGATCTTCGTCTCTGGGCTAAGTGCTTATTTCACATACCATCACTTACGTCATTGCGCGCATCCTTTGGTAGATTTAAAGTTATTGAATATCCCAACTTTTGCCATCAGTATTCATGCCGGACTTTTCTTTAGATCTGCATTGAGTGCAGTACCTTTTTTGATGCCCTTAATTTTTCAGCTGGAATTCGGAATGGATCCTTTTTCGGCGGGCTTAATGGTCTTAAGTATTTTTATTGGCAATCTAGCAATGAAGGCCGCTACTTCCCCCATTTTGCATCGTTTTGGGTTCAAGCCAGTCATGCTCATTAATGGAGTTTTATCAATCCTCTCCATTATTGCCTGTGCCTTGATAAGCCCAGCTATGCCGATTCCTATTATTTTTGCGGTCTTATTTTTAAATGGTGTTTTTAGATCTATGCAATTTACTTCTATTAATACCCTTGGCTTTGCAGATCTTTCATCAGAGCAGATTAGCTCTGCATCTGCGATTACCAGTGCATCCATGCAATTAAGCAACACCCTTGGGGTTGCTCTGGCATCTCTGGGTTTGGTAATTGCACATAGTTTTGTTAGTTCACAGTCCGCCACCTTGACCCTGAAAGATTTTCATCTAACGTTGATTTTCATCGCCCTCATCAGTTTGGCAGGACTAGTTTGCTTGTTAAAGCTTCCGGCTAATGCTGGCCAATCGATTAGAAAGAGTCAGGGCTAAGTTGTCGTTGATTTTGCAAAGTCTCCAGCACTAGGTAGTTCGGCCATACGCCATGTATCTGCAAGCAGCCTTTTGCATTTATCGATAGGTAAAATATCTACGGTCAAATCTAAAAATTTCTCATCTAGCTGTTCGTTAGTCATCGGGTTTTCAAGACCTCCCACAGCGCTCTCAATGACTTTATTGAGTATTCTTCCGTCATTGAGAGTGATCGTCACCTCACCAGATTTTTTATGAAGACTATTATCTGTTTCAACGGTAATTTTGTCTCGGAGTGCAATTGTTTGTGGATTACGTACAGCCTCATCTGAATACTGCTTTTCACCCGCGCGACCATCGATTAATGCAATGGCAACTGAGTGATAAACGCTGAATTTTCCTTCTAGTCCTGTCTGCGGTGTTTTTTTACCGCATAGCTCTAATTGATATGGATTAGCTTTGATATGGATTGATTTGATTTGATCCGGCTGCAGGCTATATTGATCTCTCAGTTGTATAGCGCCGTCGATTGCAGGATGAATCACGATGCCACAGGCATACGGTTTATAGGTATCTTTTGCGATTTCAAAGCGAGAGCCAAGATCCCCCAGCATTTCCCGATAGTCTTGCTTGGTACTCATGGAGTTTGCCCAGCCAATACGAGACTCAATCATTTGATTTGAGCTTGTAAAGTTATTTTGAGCCAATAAAGCTGAGAAGAGGCCATTTTCTGCTGCTCGGCCAGGATTAAAGCTCTTATTCATAGAGCCAAAAGAATCCCGAAATCCAACTGGTTGTGAGGCGGCAAGACCAAGAGCCCAAATCATCTGTTGTTCGCTAAGGCGCATCAGTCTTCCAACTGCTGCTGCGGCGCCTATGGTTGGGTGAGTGCCAGAGACGTGCCAGCCAACATCTGCGTGATTGGGTGCTAATGAATTCGAGAGACGAATAGTGTATTCGACGCCCAAATAGAAGGCATTCATAAATTCACGGCCACTAACTGGCTTTAATTCTGAGTAAGCTAGCAAAACTGCGGCAATCGGCCCGGCAGCATGAACATTGGTAACTAGATGAGTGTCATCGAAATCAAATACATGGCTGCTCACGCCATTGATGAATGCGGCGTTTAGTGGATCAAAGCGCTCTTTTCGCCCCAATATGCTTGCCTGATTAGAGTTAGAGATTGGTCTCAGGCTATTGATAGAAATATTGACAGCCTCGTGTTGGCAGCTGCCAACAGTGACGCCGACAAAGTTTACAAATGCTCTAGAAGCCTCTCTTTGAATATTCTCGGGTAAATCTTCATATTGGGTGTTTAGCGCGTATTGCGCAAGCAGTCTAGTCGCATCTTTGCCGTTTTCATATTGTGGATTTTTCCCAATATCAGCGCTACTAGATTCTGTGTGCTTAATACTCATCGTGAGGTCTCCGGATTGATATTTTTTATGTAAACTTGGCTACAGTATACTAATTTAAACGCTTGTTTAAATGTGGTCATAGTACGGTAATTTCTGCCCGCTTTAGAGGATGCTGAAGTGTTAAAGTCAAACTTGCTAAATATAACAACCTTGTAAAAATTAAAAACTACAGCAAATTATATGAATCTACTATTTCAAACTACATTTAAACGAATCTTGCTTAGCTTCAGTTTTTTAGGCCTCCTCTTTGGTTCTAGCTCGATCATCCGTGCGCAGGATTTCCCCAATCGAACTATCAAGGTGGTGATTCCATCTTCTCCAGGCGGACCCTCTGATATTTTTGGTCGATCACTCATGCAGCAGCTTAGTGAAAACCTTGGCAAGCCAATTATTATTGAGAATAAGCCAGGAGCTGGCTCTAAGATTGGTATTCAACAAGTTGCAAAATCTGCGCCAGATGGATACACCCTGTTATTGGTGAGCAGTACCTTTGTTATTAATCCCTCGCTATATGCTGATCCAGGATTTGAGGCGCTGAAGGATTTTGTGCCGGTTGCCTTGCCGGTGAGCTCTCCAAATGTCATTGTTGTGCACCCCAGCTTTCCAGCAAAAGACATTAAAGAATTTTTTGCCATTGTTAAAGCCAATCCCGGTAAATACAATTACGCCTCTCCAGGCGGTGGTACCGGTCCTCATCTCAGTGCTGAATTATTAAAGCTCAAAATGAATTTAGATATTGCCCATATTCCATACAAGGGCGGTGGACCAGCATTACAAGCTGTGCTTGCGAATCAAGTGCCTGTTGGTTTGTCAGCAATTCCTCCTGCAACACCCCAAGTAAAAGCTGGCGCACTCAGAGCGCTAGCCTTAACGAGTAGTACCCGCTCAACATCCTTACCAGAGGTGCCAACTCTCAATGAATCGGGGGTCACTGATTTTGAAGGAGATACCTTGAGTTTTATTATGGCTCCGGCAGGAACTCCTCCAGCAATTGTTCAGAAGCTGAATCGAGAGATCACTAAGGCGCTGGAAAACTCAGAATTGCGTAATAAGTTAACGGGGATGGGTTATCAAATTTATAGCAGCACCCCAGAACAAGTGGCGCAAAAAATTAAATTCGATATTGATAAATGGGCTAAGGTGATTAAAAGCGGAAATATCAAGCCAGATTAATAATTTCACCTGCTTTATCAACCGCTGATACTTATTCCCTATTACTTCATCAGGCCGAAATGCTTTAGGCGATGATAGAGCGGCTCAGCCAGAAATAGAACGGCAATAATTCGGCAGGCCTGTAAGGCCGTCACAATTGCGACTCCTAATTGCATCACTTTTGCAGTAATGGCCATCTCCGCAATGCCGCCTGGTGCAGACGCCAAAATAATAGTTGCTGTTGGCAGCGGAATCAGCATATTAAGACCAAAGCTTGCTAGTGCGCACAGGACCATCATGGCAAAGGTGCCAATAGCCACACTAAATAACCAGCGTGGTGCTGAATGAATAAATTCAGGCCTAAAGCGAACTCCAAGACTAATGCCAATCGCTATTTGCGCTGCGTTTGTGAGCCAAGACGGAATGCTAGAGAGTTCAACTTGATTAATGGCTAGGGCAATAGAAACAATTAAGGGTCCAATAAACCATGCATTTGATCGACCTAGCATTTTCATCGCCAATCCACCAAGCCCCGTTAGCAGACCTAGGGTCAGAATACCCATGGTGTCGAATAGGTGGATATTCGGTGGGGTGATATCTAGGCCGTGCCATCCAATCCACTTTACGGCGAAGGGTATCGTGATAGTTACGATGAGAACTCGTAGTGTGTGCGCAGAGGCAACCAAATCTGTGCGCGCATGCTCTCGCTCAGCCAGCAAAGTCATTTCAGATGCTCCGCCAACTACGCTAGCAAAGTACGCTGTAGTGCGATCTAGTTTGGGAAAGCGAGATGCGTTAAACCAATAGAGCCATAAGCCATAGCCATAGCCAATGGCTAATGACCAAGCAATACTCAGAATTACAAGCCACCACAAGCTGACAACTAGGGCGCTCACTTGGGGAGTGAAGTAAAGCCCTAGGGCTGAGGCAATTATCCATTGCGCGCCATTACGAAATGGGTCGTAGCTTAAGGTCTTGATGCCCAAGATGGAGAGCCCGGCAGTGATCAATAAGGGGCCAATCATCCACGGAATGGGTGTTTTTAGAAATACACATGCCAATGCTGCAATATATCCCGCCAATAAGGTGCATACGACTTGTAGGGTGGAAATTAGCAGTTGACGGGAAATCATCTCATTCAATAAGTAGCAGTAGGCGAAAAATCTATTCCTTGCCTACATTGTAGACGGAGGAGCCTCGACTTAATGACAAGTGATACAGCCCTGAAATTTTTTCAAGAGAATACTGCTAGAGGATGCCGCTAGATTTGCTATCAAGTTAACTAGATTAAAGGTGCAACTGAAGCCCCAAAAATATGATGTCTTTTAAGCGATTCAGCGATAAAACCACTGGCCTTCATTTCTTCAACAAACTCAGACAATAGTCGAGACGCCACTTCACCTCGGCTCTTAGGTAAGCCCATTGCCTGCTGAATCACCATAAATCGCCCAGGCAAAATGCGTAAACCAGTGTTTTTAGCGGCATCTGATTCAAGTTGCTGACGTACGCCAGCAGCTACCTCATAAGCTCCCTTCAGGAAGACATCCACCACTGTTGGGGATGTGGGAGACCGCACAATTTCTGCTAATTTTATTTCTCTACTCAGAAATAGATCATAGGCACTACCTTTGCCTACCACTACCCGTACACCCTGAGTATCTACCTCACCATTTTCTTGGATTGGAGAATCTTCTTTCACAAGATAGGCGCCTTCAATTAATACATAGGCTGCTGTAAATGCAATTCCTTCGCCTCGCAATGGATCAATGGCAAAGAAGCCCATATCTGCTTCTTCTTGTGTAACCGCCTCCACCGATTTCCCGGCTGAATCAAAAACAACTAATTCAAGATCAAGCCCTAATTTTTTTGCATAGGCATGCGCTAAGTCAACCGAGACGCCAAATGGTTTTCCAGAAGCGGAATCTTTATTTGCCAAAATTGGATTGCCCAAGTTAATCGAGGCGCGTAATTTTCCTGTAGGGGCAATCTTCTGAAGTAGTTCTTGGGATAAGGGCATATAAGTAAATTAAAAAGTTTAAGGGTGGGTGAGGTCAATTGAATCCGAATGCTCGATACTTTCAGTAAACCAAACCCGAATTCCAGCCTCACGCACTCCTAGGTATTGGGGTTGGCCTTCTGAGTCTAATGACATTGTTAAATCATGTCCGGGGATCAATAAATTGCCAGGCTTTTTTCTCCAATGCTGCCAAATCAATTCAATAGACTGAGCGCTCTCTGCGGCATCATCAGTGTCAATTACTTTTCTAGAGAGGAGTTCTGCTCGATTTTTTGCAGAATCACCCGTAAACAAAATATCCTGCCCGCCGTTGTTTAAGACAAAGAGCAGGTGTCCAGGAGTGTGACCGGGAACGGCATACGCATAAATCCCCGGGATAAATTCTTGTCCAGATGTCACTTTAGTAAGCTGCTTAGAGCGAACCAGTTCTTGCACATACAGCTCTGGTAAAGGATTGAAGCCAGGCGGCTGAGCGGCGGCCCAATCCATCTCAATTTCACCAATCCAGATCCTTGCCTTAGGGAAGAGTGTGAAATTCACTATGTGGTCATAGTGCGCGTGAGTTAATACCACATCAGTAACGTCTTCTGGATTAACTGAGAATTCATTAAGTCGCCGCTCTAGAGGCTTACGCATACCAAATGCACCAACATCAAGCAGGATGGTGCGGCCTTCGCCACGAATGAGGGTGACCGTACTCCATCCTAGACCACCATGACAAATAGATCTACCCGGAAACCCTTGGATCAGAACATCAACTTGATAGCGATGCATGCTTACTCTCAATAAAAAAGATTACGACATTACTCTGCATTAATATTCGCCGCTGTAATGAGCTTGCCATATAAGCGCAAGTCAGATTGAATTTGTTGTGCAAATTCCGCTGGTGTTCCACCAACAATTTCATTGCCACCATCATCCACTAAGCGACGAATCACGGCGGGGGACTTCAATGCCTTTACAGCCTCAGCATTGAGGCGACGAATAATGGCAGGATCAGTTCCTGCGGGCGCTAATAAACCCTGAAACTGAGTGATATCAAAGCCTTTATAACCCAACTCATTCATTGTGGGGAGATTGGGTATTCCTTTACTTCGCTTTATGCCAGAGACAGCAAAACCTCGTAACTTATTTGCCTTGATCATCGGAATTCCGGTAACCAATGGTTCAAATGTAAACGTCAGCTGGCCACCTAATAAATCTGCTAAAGCTGGTGCAGCGCCTTTATACGGAACATGTGTAAATTCGGCATTAGCTAATAAGCCAAATAGTTCGCCGGCTAAATGACCGCCACCGCCAATACCAGTTGAGCCATAACTAAATTCTTTTGGTTTAGCTTTAGCGCCTGCAACCAACTGCCCAATATTTTGAATCGGGGAGGCGTACGGCACAGCCAAAACATACTGATAAGTAATCAGCATGCTAATGGGAGAAAAGTCTTTTACGGGGTCAAAAGGAACCTTTTTATACAGTACAGGATTGATTACCAAAGGTCCGCTCGCTGTGAGCAATAGGGTATAGCCGTCTGGCGCAGCCTTGGCCACTAAGTCTGAGCCTATAGTTCCATTAGCGCCAGGTCGATTTTCAACCACCACGGTTTGCCCCATGCTCTCAGACATTGACTGAGCAACTAAACGTGCTGTGATGTCGGCAGCGCCGCCTGCCACATAAGGAACAATCATCTTGATTGGCCTGTCAGGGTAATTTGAGGATGCAGTCGTCGATTGCGCAGCTAGGAATTGAGAGGTCGAAAAGAGGGCGCTACCAACCAAAAATATTCGTAATAAACGAGCAAAAAATAATGACTTCATATTCTTATTCTCCGGCGTATTGTTTTAACAGCTCCAATGTTTCAGAACTCATCTCAATTCCATCTCTACGTTGTCGCTCTAGTTTAGCCAGCTCAATCATTCCGGGAACGATCACTGGCTTACTTGGATCAGCGGGAGGGCTCTCCATTAAGATATTAGCAAAATCAATCATGCGCTCGCTTAACCATTGGCTTGATCCTAGGCGCTTGGTATCAACTAAGATAAAGAAGTGACCAAGATTCTGGGGCTCATCAGGAGCATCCTGCCAAGACTTAATGTGAGTTAAGTAAGCAGCATTCGATAAAAGACCGGCGAATAGGTCAACCATGAGGGCTAGTCCATAACCTTTATGTCCACCAATAGGCAATAAAAATCCATCTAAAGCCGCTTTAGGATCCGTTGTTGCATTGCCCTTTGCATCTGTGCCCCAAGTATTTGGGATTTGCTCGCCGAACTTTAGTGCGTTTCTAATTTTTGCGCGCGCCACTACGCTCATGGCCATATCCAAAAGAAATGGCTTTCCATTTGGATTGGGAACACCAAAGCCCAATGGACTGTTGCCTAAGCGGGCATCCGAACCACCCCATGGGGCAATCGTAGTAGTGGCATTGCTACCAATGATGCTAGCAAAACCTTTATCCGCAGCAATCAAGGAGTAGGGAGAGATTGGGCCAAAATGATTGCTACCACGAGCGAACGCAATAGCAATCCCAAATTCTGTAGCTGCTTCCATAGCAGCATTGAGAGTGCGCATACCCACTACTGGACCAACACCGTTATCGCCATTTACTCCAATAATGGCTGGGGCCAAACGCTCAATTTGAATATGCGGTTGGGAATTGATACCGCCAATCTTTAAGCGATCGCCATATGATTCAATGCGACTTAAGCCGTGGGTGGATAAACCAAATAAATCTGCCAATACCAAAATGCGCGTCAAATCATCAGTGTCTTGATCGCTCATACCAAGCTTTAAAAAGGCACGTTTCCCCAGCGCATGAAGCTCTGATTCTTGAATAATTTGGTTTTTGCTGGCTTTGGTGTTCATGGATGTTGAGATCTGAAAGAATTATTTAGAAGGCTTGGTAGGTAGTAAGCCAGCATTGATGATAACTTCGCGAGCGCTTGGCGAGCTTAAAAAACGAATGAGCGCTGCTGCTGCCTCGGGCTGAGTAGACTTAGAGGTGATGGCGCCAGCAAAGCTAAACCCAGGTTGCATCTCTGGAGGAATCGGCCCTAAATAGCTAATGCCCGGCGTATGAATAACTTCGCTCACTTGCTGGAAGCCAATCTCCACCTCACCCCGTGCAACTACTGAAGCGACTGCCTCGCCCGATGGAGGTCCGCGCACCTTGATACTTTTGTCTTTAACTTGATCCAAAATACCTAGCTTCTTAAACATGGTGTTGGAAATGTAAGTACCACTGCCACTATCAGAATAGCCAATTGATTTTGCCGCTAGTAATGTTTTACGAAATGCATCTACAGTACTGATGTCGGGCTTGGGTGCGCCTAACTTTACCGCACCACCTATTTGCGATAGAGCCAGAATCACAACAGAATCATGCTTAACAAATCCAAGTTTTTCGAGATTTTCTGCAGACTCACCATCCAAAATTACCATATCTGCCTGCTGACCCTGAGCCAGGCGAGTAGGAATCGCTTCTGGAGAATCTCCAATAGATGGTCCGCGGATAGTAATCAGTTTATTTCCTGTATTGCGTTCAAACACAGGGGCAAGCTGTTCATATGCCCCATAAAAACCAGCTGAGATCATGATCTTAAGATCGGCAGCCAGAGCATGGCCTCCTAAAATCAACATCAAAAAACATGAATACAGAAAATATTTCAGCGTCAATTTTGGTTTCATTACGATGCCCTTTTCGTCTCTAAGAGTACTTTTTAATGATGATTGCTATTAACGATATTGCTCATCGCTATTGGCATTTATTTAGTATTGATATTAGCATTTTTACAGGGCTAATGAACTGAGGAGAGGGATTTGACCTACTTAACTTTTTAATAGATTCCCAAGTAGAGAAACATCGGGCATCGATGGCAGGGAAATAACTGCATCAATGAATTGACTCAACTTCTCTTTTGGTAGGCGACTGCTCAACTCGGATTCCGCCCTAAAAATATGATCCTCGATGGTGAAGGGTCTGGCAATACTCCCTTTGGGGGATATTACAAATGCACTCAATTGTTGACCATTTCTCATTGTCACAATTACCTTCGCACTAACGGACTCTTCTGAGCTGGTCTTTTCAACTTCGTCATCTAGCTTACATTTTACTAATTGGGTTAGTTGCATCACTCTTGAGTCTTGCAATCCGATTACAAAATCATCCACCCCAAAAGAAAATGTAGTGCTACTAGATTGACGTAACAAACTGAGAGCGACTGCAAAAGGGGCGCTCATTTGAGCTGCCTGTAAATCAGTAGGATGGTTAGTTGTTAGACGCCCTTGAATGACCTTGGGTATCCCCAGATAGATCGATTGAATCTCGGAGGGATCAAAGGTAGGTTGATTACGAATTTCAGTACTGGCCTCAATCGCTGAAAGCACACGAGCACTGCAAGCATGCGGCTTCACAGCTACTTCTGCAATTCGATAGCTATCTCCCAGGCCATTTTCTAGTAAGGTGAAATCGACTGCATCAGCATACGCCCTAGCGAAACCATCTTTACCCTCAAAAATATCATGCGGTCCCGTAAAGCCAGACTCTACAAGTAGGGCCGCTTTGGTTCCTGAACTCGCTGCCTGTGCAGCATGCAAACGTTTCACAGTGGAACCAGAATGATAAAACTGGGTTAACCCACCCGCGAAAGAGGCAGCAATACCTAAACTGGCTGCGATTGATTTTTCGCCTGCAGATCCGGGAAAGAGTAACTTGGCTGCGGTGACTGCCGCGCCAAACACGCCCATAGTGGAGGTGCTCTGAAAGCCTCGACTAAAGTGGCTGGGTTGAATGCACAGTGCTAAACGGATCATCGCTTCATAGCCCGCAGCAATGGCCGCTAAAACTTCTGCGCCAGATTGACGTCGCGCTTGGCCAATTGCTAATCCCGTTGAAAACATAATGCAACCAGGATGCAGCATTGCACCCACATGGACATCGTCTGCATCTAAGCTGCCGGCATATAAGCTATTTAGAAAAGCTGCACTAACTGGATCGTAATGGGTATCAGAGAATAAAACGGGACTAGATCCATTTCCTGCAGTGCTTTGGGCATAGCGACGCCCCCACTGACTCCACTCCATACGCTCACCAATAGAAGCTACACGAAAGTAATCTAAGGCGAAATGAATTAATGAATTTTGTATGGGCGCCGGCAAATCAGAAAAACTTAAGTTTGCCGAGAATTGAGAAATAATCTGAGTTGCTTGAGTCATTTATTGGGGGTCGTTAATTTATTTTCTTAGAGCAAATAGGGGGTTTAAGTCTTTTAAGCGCTCTATCCTAAAAGCCTCTTCAAGCCACGCCTTACATTCTGTTTCACCTAACATCTGTGCGCTTAAGGCCAAAAAGCGCTCCGCCACTTCTGCCGTTGTCATCGGGTTTTGTGGACAGCCCTTAGGACTAATCTCAAAATACTCTTGATTGCGACCATCATGCAGGTGCACGGTCACTCTTCCTGCAACAGACTCAGTAGTCGTTTGCTGTTCTACTTCTTGGTCTACTACACAGCTTGTACGTCGACATAAATTCCAGACAGAATCCATATTGAGTGCAGATTCATAATCATCAACCGACAAAGCTAGCGGACTCGGCTTACTTGGAGCCATCACAAAAGCCATGGCAACTGCAAATGGGGTACTCAATTGAGCCTGCTGAATATCAATTGGATTATTTGATGCCAACTTACTCATCATGGCCCCATGCACGCCGATCGTGATGGACTCTATATCTTGAGCTCTTACGCCTGATTTTGATAAATAGTTGGCCGCCTCAATAGCTGCTTGCATGCGTACGCTACCAACATGAGGCTTTAATGAAACCCATTCAGTTGGAAACGCTGAGCCCAAATTTTCGATACATACCTTAGGATCAAATCGATCAGAAAATGCTCGCGCGAAACCCTGTGTTCCTTCAATCGCATCATGTGGACCAGTGAGCCCAGCATGTGCTAATAATGCAGCCTCGACACCATTAGCAGCAGCTTTACCAGCATGAAAACGCTTAATATCAGAGCCAGAGACAAAGAATTGCGAGAGGCCACAAGAAAAGGTAGCAGCAATACCAAGTGCATTGCTACAGCCCTCGGGGGATAACTTTAGTAAACGCGCGCACGCAGCTGCTGCGCCAAATACACCGCAGGTAGGCGTACCTTGAAAACCTCGCAGTGAATGCTCTGGCTGGATTGACATTCCAATCCGGATAGCAGACTCATAGCCTACCAAGACCGCAGTAAGCAATTCTTCTCCTGTGCATTTGACTATCTCTGCCATCGCCAAAGCTGCTGGCCAAATAACTACCCCAGGATGAATAATGGCAGCCACATGAGAATCATCCCAGTCTAAACTACCAGCAGCCACACCATTAATGAATGCAGCTCTAGCGACATCTACCTGAGTGCCTGCATATAAAATACTAGCCTCTCGATTTGATACGTGAGATTGGTAAAGCTGAGTAACTGCATTTGTCCATGAGCGATCTTGTCCCGCTGACAAAGCGCGAAAAAAATCAATCATCAACACTGGCATCAAACTTTTTACTTTAGGACTCGCTTCGGACCACTGAAAGGTAGAAACAAATCTACCTAATGCTTGAGTGACAGGTAGAGTAGTTGATGAGGCATGATTCATAAAAGTAACCTTAATTAGAGACGATATTGCCAGCTTTAACTACCTTGCCCCATTTCGCAAAATCTACTTGCAAATAAGAACTTAAATCTGCGGGGCTACCACCACCAATCTCTATTCCTTCTTCGGCAAAACGCTTCCTTAGCTCTGGTGACTTCAGTGCTTTATTCAACTCCAGATTCAAGCGAGCTACTATTTCAGGCGGCATATCAGCCGGGCCAAAAAGACCCCACCACTGGTTTGATTCAAAACCTGGCAAGCCAGACTCTGCCAAGGTTGGCAGTTCGGGTGCAATTTTGATACGCTTTACACTTGTTACACCCAGAGCCTTTAATTTCCCAGCCTTCACCATTGGACCTACGCTTGCATATGCAGCAAACAATAGTGAAACTTGCCCACCTGCAACATCTACGACGGCTGGCGCAGCTCCCTTATAAGGCACGTGTAAAAAATCAACACCACCAGCTTGCTTATAAAGCTCACCAGTAAGATGACTGAGCGTCCCGCTACCATTTGATGCAAAGGTATAAAAATTAGGTTTTGCTTTTGCTGCGGCAATCAACTCGGACGAATTCTTAAATGGCAGAGTAGGATTAATCACTAAAACGTTTGGGGAGTAGCCAATAAATCCAATCGGTGCGAAACTTTTTAAGGGGTCAAATCCGAGCTTTGCGCTTAAATGCGGATTGATTGACATTGTGCTACTTGAGGTTAAGAGCAGGGTGTAACCATCTGGTGCTGCTCGCGACACAAATTGCGCGCCTATTGCACCACCAGCACCTGGTTTGTTATCAACCACAAATGAACTCTTAAAACCTTCGGTCAATTGTTGGGTAACTAATCGCACAACCACATCCGCCGCACCACCTGGAGGAAATGGCACCACCACTTGAACTGGTCGACTTGGATAAGCATCCGCTAAAGTTAAACCCGGATAAATAAGGGCAAGAAAAAATAAGAAAAATTTATATTGAGTAAATAGGCGCATTTGTTTTTTGTGAATTGGTTTGTATCTGACATTCTATAACGCCCAGCTCTAAGTTGTAGCTGGGCGCATTCTTTATTCAGTCTTGCTGAAATAAAAAAACTCAACGACCTGGGCGTTTGAAAAATAGAATACTATTGGCCGATGAGTTTGCAGAAACGAATCTTTTCACTATTTAGGGTGAATAGATGTTTGGTGGATACATGGAGCTCAAAAAGTTTAATTTTTGCTCTTAGACTTCACTTCCTTAATCGTTTTATCCCAGCGGTCTGTTTCAGAGAGAATGTAGTCAGTAGTTTGTTTAATGCTGCCCCCAAAAGGAAGTAAGTCGTTCTGATCAAACTTCTCCAGTAGGTCTGGATATGTCAAGGCACGATTGATTGCTTGGTTCATTTTCTCTTTTATATCTGCTGGAGTCTTAGCTGGCGCAAATATAGCGGTCCACAAATCATCTCTTAGATTTGGATATCCCAGTTCAACTACCGTTGGCACATTTGGTAGGCTAGCCAAGCGCTTATCGCTCGAGACTGCTAATACCTTAACTTTACCTTGCTTCGCAAAAGGGGTAACTCCTGTCATTGCTCCACAGGTAATTGGCGTCTCTCCAGCAACGGTTGCTAATAATGCGGGGCCAGAACCTTTGTATGGAATATGAGTTACATCTGCTTTCCAAATTAAGCGAAACAAGTTTTCACAGGTAATGCTTGGTGGCGTTCCGTTTCCTGCGGTGGCAAACGACAGATTTTCTTTGCTTGCCAACTGCTGTAATTCTGACAAGGTATTGGCATTGACTTTTTCCCCAACAAAAATTCCCATCGGGAGCGTACTTGCCATTGAGACTGCTGCAAAGTCTTTTTCAGGGTTGTAGCCAGCAGATCCACTCCAAGCTGGGTTTACTAAGAATGCTGGCGATGTTACTAAAAATGTATAGCCGTCTGGAGCGGCGCTGGCCACAGCTTGGACACCAATGCTGGCTCCAGCACCAGCTCGATTCTCAACAAAAACGGGTTGCTTGAGTATTTCGGTGAGTTTTTGCGCTAAGACACGAGCGGTAACGTCTGTAGACCCGCCGGGCGCAAAAGGAACAATAAAGCGTATCGGCTTATTCGGATATGTTCCCGATTGAGCAAACACCGTTGATGCGATTGGAGAAAACCCTAAGAGCAAAACTAATAAAGATAAGATCTTGCGATACATGCCTGCCTCCCGACCAATAGTTTTTTTGATAGTAATGTATTTTAGGCATAGAATGAAAAAAAATTGCCAGACACGTTCTGGCATTAAAAAATTCAGGAGACAATTTGTTTGCGACCTTTGCTGAGGCTGCCCATGAGCAGTCCCTTTCTGGATTATCGGCGGCCGATCCATTGCTATCCCCGATTGAGGAAGCTCGTGCCAAGCAAGATCTTTATTTTCAAACTTTGAATCAGAACTTGCCTGAAGTGAGCTCTGTAAAGGATCTCGAGATTAGTGGACCAGTTGGTAATATCCCTATTCGATTAGTCTATCCAATGGCATCTGGTCCGCTCCCCTGTATTATTTTTATTAGAGGCTCAGGATTTTGGGCTGGCTCACTTGATTCTCATGCGAGAACGATGCGCAGCCTATCCTTGCTTAGTAATTGTGTGGTGTGCGCTATTGACTATCGCCGTACACCTGAATTTCAATACCCAACCCAAAGAGATGAGGTCTTGCAACTTATTTCTTGGCTAAAGCAAAATGGTAACCAGTTTGGTATTAGCCAAAAGTTCGCATTGTTTGGAGAATCTGCAGGGGCAACGATCGCGCTCTCTTGCGCACTTTCTTTGAGGGATAGAGGTGATCAAGACATCTCTGGGTTAACGCTGTTCTATAACAATGCTGGCGGCCCAAATCCAACTGCTAGAGCCTACTCGCAATGGGTTTGGAAGCAATATCTTGGTCACGATGGATTATCAACAAATTCAAATGCAGTGCCGCTCTTGGATGATCTGCATGGTCTTCCGCCTGTCTGGCTTGGAGTTGGCGAGGATGACCCATTAATGAAAGATACCCTTGAAGTGAATAGCAAAATTATTGCTTCCGGCGGAAAGTCGACTCTCGTAAGTTACCCAAAACTCCCGCATGCTTTTGTGATGTATAGCGGCACCTTAAAGCCTGCTTATGAGGCGCTTGAAGCGGCCGCACTTGCATCTAAAAATTTTCTGAAGCACTCATAGATAAAATTCACGCAAGATCAATACTTTATTAAGGGAATCCTAATGGAACGTTGGACACCAACTCAAGAAGAGATGAAATCTCGGATTGCGCGCTTTAAAGAAGTAGCTTCGGTAAAAAAATTACATCTAGAGGAAAAAGGAATTCCTCCTGATGTCCTAGAGATGATTATGGCTAAGACTACGCGCAACATTATGTCGCCAGGACCTCTGCCGGGTCAGTTATCGCCAAAGCCAGCTGTTGAAGGCGGTGATTCTGGGGTCTTCCGTCTTGGTATTGCAACTTGCCCCCCTAATCAAGGTCCAGGACTGCATGTCCATTACTACACCCATGAAACTTTTATGGCGCTAACAGGGAAATGGGAAGTGCAGTGGGGTGATCATGGTGAAGAATCCGTAATACTGGATCACCTTGATTTAATTGCAGTGCCCCCCCGTGTAACCAGACGATTTATTAATCGCTCAAATGAAGATGCGCATCTGATGGTCATTATTCAAGGTCAGCGAGAAGAGTTTGATGATGTAGATCGAGTCCCTGAGACAGCTGAAGCTATTGCAAAAAAATATGGCCAGGGTATGGTCGATAAATTAGAGAATCTGGGTTGGAAATTTACGATTGGAAGGGAGCTCTGAAATGAGCCTAAATGATCGCGCAGATACAAAACGTAGATTAGTTATCAAAGGTGTAGGAGCAGCCTTAACAGGAATGGCGACTGGATACCCAGTTGTTTCAGGCGCTCAGTCATCCTACCCAAACAAACCCATTCGTATTGTTATCCCATTTGCTGCAGGTGGAACTTTGGATGTTGCTGTCCGCCCCCTCAGTCAACAAATGTCAAGCATTCTTGGTCAGAACGTCTATCTGGATAATCGCGCAGGCGCAAATGGAGTGATTGCCGCAGAATATGTGGCTAATGCACCTGCGGATGGTTATACCCTGATAGCGACGTCAGCCTCTTTTGTATTAAATCCAAGTATTTATAAAAACCTCAAATATGATGTGCTGCAAGATTTCACGCCAATCTCCGCACTAATGCAAGGGGTCGGCTTTGTTGTGATTGTTAATAGCGCAGTGCCCGCTAATTCGCTGCAAGAGCTGATCGCTCTAGGTAAAAAAAGTGGTAACAATATGACCTATAGTTCGCCCGGCATTGGAAATACTATCCATATTGCAAGTGAACTATTTAATCAAAAGGCCGGCACCGATTTTTTACATGTTCCTTATAAGGGTAGCGCTCCATCCCTAAACGCCATTCTCTCTGGGGAAGCTCAAATAGGCATCATGCCTCCAGGCATTGTGATGCAATTTATTCGTACTGGACAGTTAAAGGCTTTGGCATTTACAGGCAAAAAACGCTTGTCTGATTTGCCGGATGTACCAATTATGGCGGAGGCTGGATTAAATGATTTTGTCTTTGAGGGTACGTGGATGGGCATGCTTGGGCCTAAGGGTCTTTCGCCAGCCATCGTCAATCGTTTGCACCAGGCTGTTACTAAATCGATCCAGCAACCCGCATTAAAACAATCCTGGGCTAGTGGGGTGTCTGGATATGTGGCTGATGGCAGCACTCCGGTTGAGTTTGCAAAACAGCTCAAGGATGATGTGCGTCGTTACAGCGACATCATGAAAAAAATCAATATTCAACCTAGCTAATCACTAATCCTCAAGGAAGAGAAATGTCGAACAAGATGACTGGAGCAAAGTACTTTGCAAAACTATTGGAAGCCTATGGTGTTACCCATATTTTCTTTATGGACGCAATTTTGCGTCGCGCTTTGGCAGAAGTAGAAGATACAAAAATCGTGCGCGTACTTGGTCACTCAGAAAAAGGGGTTGGCTATATGGCTGATGGTTATGCGCGGATTTCTGGTCGTCCAGGAATTTGCATGGCGCAGTCTGTTGGTGCAGCCAATTTAGCTGCTTCCATGCAGGATCCCTATCTTGGTCATTCGCCTGTGATTGCCTTGACGGGTAGGCATATTGCAGCAATGCAATATCGCAATTCTTATCAAGAAGTGGAGCATGGCCCGCTATTTACGCCAGTGACTAAATTTCACGCACAAATGGAGGTTGTCGAGCAAATGCCCCATTTGATTCGCCAGGCATTCCGTGAAGCGACAACTGCCACTCCAAGGCCGGTTCATCTTGATGTTGCTGGATTTACTGGTGACGCATTAACGCCTCTAGAGCTTGATGCGGATCTTTCGGTTGATGATTGCCATACCAAGTTTCCAGCCTTCAGGCCTGCGCCTGATGTTGGCTCAATTGATCGCGCGGTAAAAGCAATTCAAGTTAGCAAAAAACCGATCATCATTGCTGATCGTGGCGTCATTATTTCTGGTGCAAGGGATGCTCTAAAGGCGCTGGGAGAAAAAATTCAAGCTCCGATTGCCGCAACGCTAGATGCTAAGTCGGCTATCTTGGAAACGGATCCTCTCTTTAGGGGGATGGTCGGCTTATATGGTCGCAGCTGTACTAATCACATAGTAGATGAAGCAGATCTCATTATTTATGCTGGTAGTAATACTAGTGATCACACTACAGCCAATTGGAAGTTACCAAAAATGGGTACTCCAATTATTCAGATTGATTTAGATCCTGTTGAGATTGGTAGAAATTATCCGGGTACGATTGGCATCCAGAGTGATGTAAAGCAAGGGCTAGAAGTGCTAAGCAGTAAAGCGGTGGCTGCCAAACGTGATGAATGGCTTAAGCATACTCAATCTCTGGTGGATGATTGGAAGGCTCAAATGCATAAAGAGCTGACTCGGACTGAGATTCCAATGCAACCACAGAGACTTTGTCATGAACTCACTAAGGTGCTTCCGAGCGATGCAATTTTGGTTGCCGATACTGGATACTCCGCCCTTTGGACTGGAAATTTAGTAGATATGCTTCATCCAGGTCAAACCTATATGCGCGCAGCGGGTTCATTGGGGTGGTCTTTTCCTGCCTCCATTGGTGCAAAGGCAGCGGCTCCTAAGAGGACTGTAGTTTGCTTTACAGGCGATGGTGGCTTTTCATACCACTTGCCTGAACTTGAAACAGCTAAACGCATGGGCTTAAATGTGATCGTGATTGTGAATAACAATGAATGTCTGTCGCAAGGCGTGAAGAATCTCAATATTGCTTACGGTAATAGGCCTGAAGGACGCAAGGCTGAATGCTATGTTTACGAAAAAACAGATTTTGCAAAGATTGCACAGGCATTTAATTGCTTTGGTACTACCGTTGAAGATCCCAAGGACTTTAAGGCTGCATTTGATGCAGCAGTAGCGAGTAATTTACCTGCCGTGATTGACGTTAAAACAGAGTTTGCTTATCAAGCTCAAATGGCCTGGGTACCTGCGTAATGACAATATCACCAAAACGTTTTGCACCCATTCCTCTTGAGGAGATGACTCAAGAGCAGAAGATTGCCGCAAATGAGTTAATTAATGGCCCGCGCGGAGGAATTCGGGGGCCATTCAATGCGCTCTTACGTAATCCAAAGTTGGCTGATCGTGTTCGTCAACTCGGTGACAGTATTCGTTTTGAAAATTCTCTCCCTGCAGCGTTAAGAGAGTTTGCAATTTTGATCACAGCGCGATTCTGGTCAGCAAGATATGAATGGCATGCCCATAGCAAACTTGCTCTGGAGCTAGGAATCAGTCAAGAAGCTATCGATGCAATTGGCGTGGGCGAGGTACCTAAAAATCTCACCGAAGATCAGGCCCTCATTTATCAATTCTGTTCGGAGATTCTGAACGATAAAGATATTAGCGATGCAACTTATGCGGCAAGTGTGGCAAGATTTGGCGAGCTTACCGTGCTCGATATTTTGGCTACTACCGCCTATTTTGGATTCGTCTCCGTCATACTGAATGCCATTCGCCAGCCTGTACCTGAGGGCGGGATTCAAATGCCGTCGCTGAAATAATGGGCTTTATAGAACTTGGGCAGGATTCCAAATTATTCTACTCAGTAGATGACAACACCAATCCATGGGAAGAGCCTGAAACCATCATTTTTGTCCATGGCTATACAGAAAGCACTGAGGCGTGGCGTTGCTTCATTCCCCATTTCTCTAGAAACTTTCGTGCGGTTCGATTTGATCAAAGAGGTTTTGGTCGCTCGGGAGCAGTTGAGCAGTCTTTCCATTATTCAACTGAGCTCTTGGTGAATGATTTATTCCAACTCATTCAAGCAGTATCACCAAACAAACCGGTACATTTAGTAGGAGGCAAGAGCGGTAATATTTGCGCTATTGCAACTGCTCTAAAGCACCCTCATCGGGTGAAGACCATCTCTATGGTGAGCCCTGCGATCAAGGCTCCAGAATCTTCAGGATGGCTAGACCATATTGATCAGAATGGAGTAGCTAGCTGGGCCAGATGGACAATGGGGGCAAGGCTGGGTAGCAAGATGCCTAAGGAGGGAGTTGAGTGGTGGATCAATCTCATGGGGCAAACCGCTAGCAGCACAACTCATGCCTATCTGAGATGGGTGTCAGGTATTAACTTGGAAACAAGCTTGCATGCGTTACAGCAACCCATATTGATTGTTGGTAATGAATCACAGCGTCGGGGACGTGCTCAGTTTGAGCAATATGCCAACGCAATACCAAACTCTGAGCTCGTCATGATTGATGTCGATGGCTACCATACGGGCGCCGTTGCGCCCGATCAATGCAGTCAAGCCATCCTTCGCTTTCTGGCAAAACATCCTATTTAAAAGCGAATGAAATGAAGTGTATCTATCGAAATATTTTTTGCTATAGCTTGATTATTTTTGGCTTACTATTTGTGCCGCATGCAAATGCAGTATTCCCTGACCATCCAATTCGCTTGGTTGTTCCCTCGGGTGCTGGTGGCATCACTGACAGCTTGGCGCGCCTATTAGCTACAGAGCTGAGTCAAAATTTAGGTCAGCAAGTTTTTGTGGAAAATCGACCTGGTGCTAGTGGTATTGCCGGCACCCAATTTGTTGCTAGTTCGCCTCCTGATGGCTACACACTTTTAATGGTGTTCCCTTCTCACGTATCCAATCCCTCATTATTTAGCAAACTTCCTTACGACACCATTAAGGCTTTTGCGCCCATCTCCATGGTGAGTAATGTCTCGATGGTTTTTGTGGTGCCAAAAGATTCCCCGGCTAATAACATCAAAGAATTCATACTCTATGCAAAATCCAATCCTGGGAAATTAAATTTTGCAACAGTGGGCAGCGGTAGTTTGGGGCATCTTGGGGCTGAACTATTTAATTCAATGGCAGGTACCTCTATTGCCCATATTCCTTATAAAGGGAGTCCTCAGGCAATGACAGCATTAATCAGTGGTGAGGCCAATATGTATTTGGTTGCATCCGCTAGTAGCGCGCTACCACTCATTAATGCCAAGCAAATTAAAGCCCTGGGTGTTAGTACAAAAGAGAAGTTACCCATTTTGCCAAATACCCAACCCATCTCTGAAACTGTTAAGGGTTATGACGTACAAGGTTGGAATGGAATTATGGCGCCAGCTGGAACATCGCCAGAGATCATTGAAAAGTTAAATAAGGCAATTATTAAATCCGTTGCCTCTGAAGAGTTCGCAAAAAAATTACGTCAAGAGGGTGCAACTGGGTTTACTAGCACACCGGCAGAATTTCAAAATCTGATTATGAGAGATATTGCGAAATGGGCGAAGGTCATTAAGAATGCAAATATACAATTAGATTAATGTGCCCTAAATAAGCTTGTAATTTATAGTTAGGCATAAAAAAATATTTATAGATGGAGGAAATATGTGGCAATTAAGAATGCAAGGTGTGCTGGCCTGCCTTATGTTACTGATGATTCAGGGCGTTCATTCAGCAGAGTCTTCCGATAAGAATGTAAGATTAATTGTGCCGCTGGCTCCTGGTGGAATAGCAGACATTACTGCGAGACCATTAGCAGTTCCCTTATCTAGGGAGCTGGGTCAGTCAGTGATTGTTGAAAATAAAATTGGCGCTGGTGGAGCTATAGGGATGGCTTATGCGGCAAATCAAAAGCCTGACGGAAATACTCTATTGATGGCCTTGTCTAGCATCTTGATTATTCCAGAGGCAGATAAAGTATCGGGTAGACCGCAGTCTTATACGATGGCCAATTTCACTCCGATTGCTTTGGTTAGTGCTGATCCTACTGTTCTAGTGGTTCGAGCTGATAGCCCGTGGAAAACCGTAAATGATTTAATCAGAGATGCTAGGGAAAACCCCAAAAAATATTCCTATAGCTCTTCCGGAATCTATGGGACTACCCATGTTGCACAAGCCATGTTGTGGCAGGCTGCTGGGGTAGACCTTTTGCATGTTCCGTATAACGGAGGTGGCCCATCTTTGACGGCCTTGCTAGCTGGGCAGGTTGACGTAGTAGCTCAAGCCCCTGGAACTGCCGCTGCACAACAAAAAGCAGGAACGGTTCGATATCTAGGTACCTGGGGGGCTGACCGCTTAAAAGCATATCCAGATTTGCCGACAATGAAAGAGCAGGGCTATGATGTTGAGTTCTATATTTGGTCTGGCTTATTTTCTCCAGCAGGCTTGACTCAAGAAAAATTGGTGCAATTACGTAGGGCCGCTAAAAGTTCAATCAATGATCCTGGATTTATCGCTGCAATGGGCGGCATGAATACTCCTATCAAATACCTTGATGGCCCTGATCTTGAAAAATTTATTTCTCAAGATCAAAAACGCTTAGCTACTGTAATTAAGAATATGGGTAAATTAGAATAAAAAGGATGTTGCGATGAAGTTAGTCAGATTTTCAAAGAAGAATGATCCTAATACTATTTTTTTAGGTGTTCAATTAATGGATGGTGTTGCTCAAATACACCTTCCTGTAGATGATGGCCTGCTTTACTCAGGAGATATGGCCGGATTAATTAAGCTATCCAATGAGGGGAAAATCGATTTACGAGCCATTCAAAAAGATATTGTCTCGAATACTCAAAAGACATATCCTTGGGAAGAGGTTCGCTTGCTCGCCCCAATGATTCCAAGCACTATTCTTTGCTCCGGAAGTAATTACCACTCACACAATAAAGAGAAGGCGAATGCCCCTTTATCAGGAAAAGAGCCAGAATTCTTTGTGAAAACGGGGGATTGCGTAGTAGGTCCTAATGAATCAATCATCTTTGATGCTTTGTTAACCGAGAAGTTAGATTCTGAAACTGAATTGGCCATTGTGATTGGTAAACCAGGCAGACATATTCCTGTGGAGTCCGCCTTAGACCATGTTTTCGGTTACACCATCGTTAATGATGTGACGGCGCGTGATCGTCAAGTTCGTTTCAAGCCAGACGGCAGCACTTGGTATGAGTTAGGTAGAGGCAAAGCATTTGACTCCTCAGCACCATTGGGTCCTTGTATTGTTACTTCAGATGAAATTAGGGATCCACAAAATTTGCATTTGAGAACTCGGATTAATGGAGAACTTCGCCAGTCAGGAAATACTAAGGATATGATTTGGTCCTGCGCAGAACTTGTTCACTTTTTCTCAATTAATTTCACATTACGCCCTGGCATGGTCATTATTACTGGTACTCCAGCAGGCACTGCCTGGTCATCAGATAAATCCTTGGGTGGGAATTGGATCCCATCGGAGGATGGTGAAAAGTTAATTCCCGCAAAGGACTATAACCGCCCTGGCGATATTGTTGAATCTGAGATTGAAGGAATTGGTGTTCTGATTAATCCGGTGGCTTAACGGATGGTTTGGTAAAAACTTTAGGGTAAATGGAGGTAGCGAATTGTGAAAAGATTGAGGTGTAATAGCCTTAGTTGCCTCTTCGCCTTTTAAATCTAAATCCAATCATGTTCGAATTAGTACTGATTAATGCCCTTTTAGGTTTCCTGGGCTTCCTTGCTGGAATTTTCGGTGGTGTCATTGGATTTGGCACCGCCATTATTCTGATGCCTGCATTGGTTTATTTTTACGGCCCAATTCAAGCAATTCCAGTGATGGCAATTACTGCAACCGTAGCGAATCTATCCCGTGTATTTTTATGGTGGCGCCTGATTGATTGGAAGGTCTGCTTAGTTTATAGCGTAACCGCTATACCCGCTGTTGCATTAGGCGCTAATACTCTGGTATCCCTTAATGAGACCTTGGTGCAACTCATACTCGGCCTTTTTCTGATCGCGCTTATTCCGGTGAGGCGTTGGATGCGCAAGCAAAATTTTACTTTGCGCTTATGGCATATGGCACTTGTTGGTCTATTCATTGGTTACCTCACGGGTATCGTTGCTACTACCGGGGCAATTAATACGCCATTCTTCTTGGCATATGGCCTGAGTAAAGGGGCTTTTCTGGGTACAGAAGCTACTAGTACTTTATCCATCTTATTTACCAAGGGAATCGTATTCCACCGCCTTGGATTACTAGACTCTACATCCACAGTTCAAGGTTTAATGATTGGCTGCTTTGTTCTATTGGGCTCTATTTTTTCTAAAAAAATTGTTCTAGCGCTCTCGGAAAAACAATTTTTGCAATTGATGGAGTTAGTGATGTTGACTTCTGGCGTCCTAATCATCGTTATGGCTTTTAAATAACTTCTGAAGTATTTTTTTGTTATTTTGCTTTAGCTAAAGATGGATCTTTAAAGCTTTCTACTAAAAAATCAACTAAAGCGCGTACTGCAGCAGACATGTTATTTTTTTCTGGAAAAACTAGGGAGATATTGGCTGATGGTAAGGTCCAGTCGGTCAGTATTTGCTGTAGCCTGCCCGTTCGCAAGTGCGTATCGACCTCCCAAATAGATCGCATTAAAACACCATGACCCTCCAGTGCCCATGCGGTTGCTGATTCCCCATCATTCGTAGTAAGTTGCCCACGAACTTTAATCGTTTCATGCTTATTGCCTGAGTATAAATGCCAGGTGCCGAACGTTTCATTACTTTCCCTGAGGAAGATGCATTGATGCTGTGTAAGATCCTTGGGGGTTTGGGGTACGCCCTGTCGAAGGAGATATTTTGGAGATGCACATAAAATACGTTTGTTGGGGATCAAAGTCCGGGAGGTTAATCTGGTGTCCGGTAAATTACCAAAATGGATAAATAAGTCTATATTTTGCTCAAGGGCATTAATCGGCTTGTCTGTAAGATGCAGCTGTATTTCAACATCTTGAAACGTACGTACAAATTTAGATAATGCCGGAGCAATATATTTTCGGCCAAAGCCGAGGGTTGCGCCCATACGAATAGTTCCTCTTGGGGTCGCTTTTCTTCTGGCTATAGATTGCTCCAAGGCCTCTAGATCATCTAACACCTTACCCCCTTCTATTAGGTAGATATCACCCTCTGGAGTCAGGCTAATGCGTCGAGTGGTTCTATTGAGCAATCTCACTCCCAGGCGAGCCTCAAGGTTTGCAAGGCGTTTACTCACTGCTGGCGGCGTGACTCCCATCTCTTGAGCTGCGCTGTAAAGACTTCCTTTTTTGATCAGGAGCGAGAAAAAGGCAATGTCAGAAAATGGATTCATTCGTAATTTAAAGTTATTAAAGTGATAAATTAATGTTAACTATAAACTCAATTTCATCAGTTAATATGCTTAAAACGTATGCAATTGCCACTGCTTTTGTATAAAAGATACTTAAATAACTATTTCACTGAAGGGTATTTCATGATTCAAAAGCCAATTATTGGCCTAATGTTGGGTGATGTCACCGGTATTGGCCCCGAGGTTGCTGTGAAACTGCTTGCTGATCCAGCCACGCATGAGCATGCCAAAGTTTTAGTAGTTGGGGATCGCCGAGTTCTTGAGCTTGGTCTGGCTGATGCTAAGGCGCAGTTACCAGTTAATGTCGTAAGTGATGTTGACTCTGTCGATTGGTCGCAGCCTGGGATTCAGATGATTGATTTGAAAAATATCGACCCTAGCCAGATTGAGCGTGGCTTAACTTCTATTGAATCGGGGCGGCTGACTGGTGAAACCCTTAAAGTAATGACGGATATGGTTCATGCTGGAAAAATTGATGCAGTGTGCTTTGCACCTCTTAATAAAGGCGCACTGAACAAGGGTGGTTGGAAGTATAGGGATGAGCATGAGATGTTTGCCAAGTGGAATGATCACGAGGGCTATTACGGCGAAGTGAATTTAATCAAACTATTTTGTACTTTCCGAGTCACCTCACACGTTAGTCTTCGTCAAGCGGTTGATTTGGTTATCCCTGAAAGAATAGAGGGCGCATTGCGCTTAGCTCATGAGACTATGCGCGGTCTTGGAAAGGCGCAACCCCGAATTGGAGTGGCTGCTTTAAATCCCCATAACGGAGAGGGCGGTTTATTTGGCACAGAAGAAATTGAAATCATTAGGCCCACCCTAGAGAGACTGCGCACAGAAAATCTTCCATCCGAAGGCCCATTTCCATCTGATACCGTTTTTCTAAAGGCGCGTGCAGGAGATTTTGATGCGGTTGTGATCATGTATCACGACCAGGGTCAGATTGCTACCAAGTTATTAGGCTTTACTGAGGGTGTCACTTTGACAGGTGGTCTTAAGACTTTGTACACCACTCCTTCACATGGCACTGCATACGATATCGTTGGCAAAGGAATTGCGGATGTTGGTGCTATGAAAAGAGCTTTTGATGTGATTGTTAATCTTGCTACTGCAAGAAAAAATAAGTAAGGGAGAGGCTCATGTCCAGAAAAAAAATCCTCACTCCTGCGGATGTTGAGTCCTTAGAATTTGATGCGCTCATTCCGTACAACACAAACCTCATGGAGGGTTTTAAGCCCTTTAAGTTACCAGGCGATGGCGTCAATATTAATGGTGTTATTGGTGGTAGCGGCCCGCCGCTGTTATTAATTCATGGAAATCCACTGACTCATGTTACTTGGCACAAGGTTGCGCCAACATTAGCTCGGCACTTTACTGTCGTGGCGATTGACCTGCGAGGTTATGGTGATAGCGATAAGCCCTTGGGCGGCGGCGATCATTCGGAATACTCATTTCGTTCGATGGCCAATGATGCTGTAAAGGTCATGGCTCAGTTAGGCTTTGAGAAATTTCCCGTAGTTGGACATGATCGAGGTGCGCGCGTTGGCTTTAGAATGTGTTTGGATCATCCTGGGGTCGTAACTAAATTTATACCCTTAGATATTGTGCCTACTCATGAGGTGTTGAATAAGGTAACGATGGGTTGGGGTCTTGAATCCTACCATTGGTTTTTCATGGCTCAAAAAGAGCCCTTTCCAGAGCGCTTGATCTGTGCAGATCTGAACTATTACATCAATTACAAGCTGAATAAAAAGGGCGTAGGATTAAAAATATTTGCCCCAGAAGCATTTGCTGAATATGCTCGCTGTACTACTCCAGAACAAATTCACGCTATCTGCGAGGACTATCGTGCTACGGTATCAATTGATCTTGAGATGGATACTGCCGACCTAGCAAATAATAAGAAAATTACCTGTCCAGTAATGGTTCTGTGGGGGAGCAACAGTCACTGTGGAAGGCACTTCACGCCAATGGCGGCTTGGAGTAAGTGGGCCGATGAGCTTGAGGGCACTGATATTCCCACAGGACATTACCCTCAGGAAGAGCGCCCAGATTTAATTTATAAAGCCATTCGATCTTTTATTGCTTAGCTTATCAATAAGCTGAGATCCATTCTCCATTTCCGCTTCCTCTTTATTTGAGATCATGATGACTATTAGATCAACTATTCTTTTCTTACTATGCTGCTTCTCTTTGAATGGGTATGCCGATGATGCCTACCCCACAAAACCAATCCGCTTGTATGTAGGATTTGCACCTGGTGGTGGTACAGATATTGCTGCAAGGATTATTGCCCCCTATGTATCAAAGGAATTGGGACAATCCATCATTATTGAGAATAAGCCTGGAGTTGGTGGAAATATTGCTACGGATATCATTTCAAAGTCAGCGCCTGATGGCTATCTGATTATGTTGAGTTCAGTAGGACCCTTAGCTTATAGCCCACATATTTATAAGCTAGGTTATGACCCATTAAAAGATCTCACCCCACTTGGCTTGGGCGTATCTTCAGGCAATGCTTTAATCGTAAATCCCCAGGTGTTAAAGACAAAAACTTTGGCTGAGTATGTTGCTATTGCAGACAAAACACCCGGCGGATTGGCATATGGTAGCTCAGGCTCTGGTAGTGGCGGTCATTTGGCTGGTGAGTTATTCGCGGCAACCGCAAAAATAAAATTAATCCATATTGGCTATCGTGGCGGAGGCCCTGCAATTAATGATTTACTGGGCGGCACTGTACCTTCGTTATTTGCGACGATTATCACTGCAAAGCAGTTAATTGAATCTGGAAAAGTAGATGCATTGGCAGTTACTAGTCGCCAACGTTCAAAGGCTTTGCCGAATGTGCCAACCATAGCAGAGTTAGGTTACCCAGGATATGAGGCTGCAAATTGGTATGCCTTTGTTGCCCCGCCTAAAATGCCGCCAGCTATTGTTAATAAGTTGAATGCTGCCATCAATAAGGCCCTGCGAGATCCGCAAATTAGGGAGAGGTTAATTATGCAAGGTCTCGATCCTACGCCTTCAACCCCAGATGAAATGGCTGTTTATATGAAAAAAGAATACAACCTTTGGGGTAATGTGATTACTAAGGCTGGAATAAAGGTGGATAACTAATCCATGGACGATCATGCTAGTTCAATGGTGTTGCTAATGATTGCAGAGGCCTGATATGGCTTCGAAAACCTTGTATCAGAAATTAGTTGATTCACATACAGTGGCTGTATTAGATCAGGAGAATGTACTTCTTTTTTGTGATTTGCATTTAATGAACGAGTACACGAGCCCACAAGCCTTTGCAGGGCTGGAGGAGAAGGGATACTCGGTCGCCGTCCCTGGCCAGAATGTGGCTGTAGTTAGTCATATCATTCCAACACATCACACTTCTCCGAGACTAATTGCTGATCCGGCTTCTGCATTGCAGGCAAGATTTCTAAAGCGAAATTGCGACAGATATCACATTCCTTTATTTGATACGAATGATCGGCTGCAAGGTATTGAGCATGTAGTTTCACCAGAGCACGGAATGATTAGGCCAGGAATGGTGGTGATTTGCGGAGATAGTCACACAACGACCTATGGTGCATTAGGAGCCTTAGGTTTTGGTATTGGTACATCAGAGGTTGAGCATGTTCTTGCAACTCAGACCTTGGTTTATCGCCTTGCTAAGAATATGAGAATTACCGTCAGTGGCGTTTTACCGCTTGGTAGCACATCTAAAGATTTAATTTTAATGATCATTAGCAAAATCGGAGCTAAAGGTGCTATTGGTTGCGTTATTGAATTTTGTGGAAGCGCTATTGAGGCACTTAGCATTGAGGCCCGATTTACTCTGTGCAATATGGCTGTTGAGGCAGGTGCGCGCGGCGCATTAATTTCTCCTGATCAAGTGGCTATTAATTATGTGCTGCAACGTGCTAAAGATATTACGGGCGAGATTCAAGATCAGGCGCTTCTATTTTGGGGTGGCCTGCAATCTGATCTAGGCGCTAAATTTGATATTGAATATCAATTTGATGCTAGCAATATTGCCCCCCATGTTACTTGGGGTACAAGTCCTGATCAGGCTGTGGAGATTGGTTTGCCTTTGCCCCATCAAAATTCCTTTTCTGACCCCGTTGAAAATTTAAGTCTTGAGCAGGCATTGCGGTACACCCAGTTGCAAGCTGGGCAAACACTTGAGGGCGTTCCAATTCAGCATGTATTTATTGGGTCTTGTACGAATGGTCGCATTGAGGATTTGAGAAGTGTTGTGCAGGTCATTGGCAATCGAAAAGTAGCTAAAGGCATCCGTGCAATGGTTGTACCTGGCTCTGGGGCCGTTAAAGAGCAGGCCGAGGCCGAGGGCATTGCGGATATTTTAATTTCTGCAGGCTTTGAATGGCGTAATCCGGGTTGCTCGATGTGTCTCGCTATGAATGATGATGTGCTCAAACCAGGGGTCCGCTGTGCCTCAACAACGAATCGCAACTTTGAAGGGCGCCAGGGGCGAGGGGCAATTACCCATCTCATGAGTCCAGCCATGGCCGCAGCCGCAGCTATTACTGGAAAAATTACCGACGTTCGTAAATTGTAAGAAGGCGATCTAAATGCCCCATCAAACCATTATTCAAGGCTATGCCGCTCCCTTACGAATTGCAAATTTTGATACTGATCAGGTAATGCCTAAGCAGTTTTTACGCGGTATTGATAAGTCCGGCTTAAAGGATGGCCTTTTTTATGACTTACGCTTTGATGATCAGGGGCAATTAAGGCCAGACTTCTTTTTAAATCAGCCCACCTACGCTTTGACAGATGTATTAATTGCAGGTCCAAACTATGGATGTGGGTCTAGTCGCGAGCATGCGGTTTGGGGGATGCAGCAATATGGCTTTAAAGCGGTCATTGCCTCTAGTTTTGCAGAGATTTTTTATTCCAATGCAATGGGCAATCGCTTGCTATTAGTTGTGTTGCCGGAGGATCAGGTACAAGCTTTGATGAAAGAGGCTGATGACGAATCCGGCCCCATTAAGGTAGAGATTGATATTGAGAATGGTGTTGTACGGACACTAAAGCATCAGTTCACATTTTTAATGTCTGAAAGACATCATCGGATGTTTTTAGAGGGCTTAGATGTGATTGGCCTCACTTTGAAATATCAAAGTCAGATTGACAATTTTTCCCAGTTGCATTGGAATGCTCATCCATGGCTTAATAATGTAGCTCGTAGTGTAGTAGATCGATTGGCTCAATCTGAATAAGTGACTTCCATTTGAATTTGAAGTATTAACGGTGATACCTATGACGTCACAGCAATTTACTGCATTCATTGATAAGGACGCTAGCAAATGAAACAAATTAGTGAAGGATCGTGGCATAGAAGTAGATGGCACATAACTCGCTCTCTGTTGAATGATTTTTTGAAGATGAGGTTTATTAAAGTCACCTTAATTACAGTGATGATGTGTACGTTAACTAATACGTATGCTAGCGACTATCCTGATAGACCTATTAAGTTGATTGTGGGTTATGCCCCAGGCGGCGGAACAGATTTAGTTGCTAGATTAGTAGGGCCTTCTCTTGGGCGTGCTCTTGGACAATCTATCGTAATCGAAAATAAGCCCGGAGCGGGAGGTTCCGCTGCAGCATCTTATGTCTCCAAGTCTAAGCCTGATGGATACACATTATTAATTTCAAGCGCTAGTAGCGTCTCAATTTACCCTGCTTTAAGTGCTAAAGCTGACTATCGTCAGAATCAATTTGCTCCTGTATCGCAGTTAACTATTGCCCCATTGGTTTTGGTAGTGAATAAGGATTTAGGGGTTCGCTCCGTTTCTGACCTAGTCAAGCTTGCAAAGGCATCCCCTGGAAAGTTAAATTATTCCAGTTCAGGAATTGGTTCTGGGCCTCATTTTGCTGGCGTGTTGTTCAATGAAGTAGCAAATGTACAAATGACTCATGTGCCATTTAAGAGCGGCTCACCAGCGGTGATTTCAGTGGTTGGCGGAGAATCGCAATTAACTTTTGCTACAACTCCGACCGTAATGCAGTTGATACGAGCAGGGCAGCTAACCGGCCTAGCCGTCACAAGCAAAGAGTCATCTCCTTTGGTCGAAGGCCTCCCTGGAATGAAGGCCGCCGGTTTGCTTGGGTATGAAATATTCCAATGGAATGCTATTTTTGCTCCGGCGGGAACACCACCCGAGGTGCTCAATAAACTATATGCCGGAATTAAGACAGCGATGAGTAATCCAGCTGTGAAGCAGTCTCTGGAGTCAGAGGGAACCGAGGTATTCGTTTCCAGTTCACCAGAAGCATTTAAAAATTTCTTAAAAAACGATACCAAGTTTTGGGAGAGGTTAATTAATTCCGGTGGTATTAAAGCATTTGAGTAATTTTCTGCTGTAGGATAATTTTTGTTTGAGAGAAAGATAAGGTATGCAAGCTTTTAGTGGAATTAGAGTTCTAGATGTAACGCGAGTATTGGCTGGACCTTATGCTTCTTATCAGCTAGCGCTTTTGGGTGCTGACGTCATTAAGATTGAGCCAGTAAAGAAGGGAGAATCTACACGCTGGCGCTCTGAGGGTGATGCAAAATTAGGTGACATTGGAATGTCTCCTTCATTTCTAACCCAGGGCGCCAATAAAAGCTCATTAACCCTAAACTTAGATAGCAAAGAAGGTCAGGAGATTTTTTTGAGATTGGCGGCTACAGCCGATGTTATTGTTGAAAACTTGCGCGCTGGTTCAATGGAAAAACGAAATATTGGCTATGAGCAAGTTTGCAAGGTTAAGCCCGATATCATTTATTGCTCAATGACTGGCTACGGCCAAACAGGCCCTAAATCACGCTACCCTGCATACGATAGTGTCATTCAGGCTGCGGCTGGATTTATGAGTATTACAGGCACCCCAGAGAGTGGTCCTTTAAAGTCTGGGCCTCCTGTGGTTGATTACGCCATGGGAATGTCTGGTGCTTATGCTATTTCAGCGGCTTTATTTCAGAGATTTCGCAATGGAACTGGTCAGCATATCGATATTTCAATGCTTGATAGTTGTATGGCGTTGATGTCAAGTATTCTGACTGCTTACATGAATACTGGAAATCCTCCTGGATTGCGAGGAAATGAAGCGCCAAGTCGTTCGCCTGCTTCAACGACTTTTGAAACTGCCGATGGATTACTTGCAATCGCGATTAACGAGCAGCACCAATTTGTCAATTTACTGGAGTCTATTGGTTTGGCTGACATGCTATTGGACGAGCGGTTCAAGGATGCGGCTAGCAGAAGAAGTCATACTCAAATTCTACGTGATGCGATTCAAGAGGCTTTGATGGGTAATACTGCCAGTAATTGGGAGCCTGTCATTAATGGGGCTGGAGTGCCAGCTGCAAAAGTGCTCAGCATTCCAGAGGTCATGAAAACAGCGCAAGTAATAGATCGCGAATTTTTTGGAAAAATTGCTCAAGAAGAATCTGGTTTAGATCGAGATCTGCAGCTACCTAAAGCCGCATTTCAATTTCGCAACAATGGACCAGCTTTGCGTTCGCCACCGCCACGTATTGGCGCTGACACCCAATCTATCTTAGAGTATTTGGGATATATTCCTGATGAGATTGAGTCACTTAGAAAGTCTGGGATTGTTTAATGCGCTCAGTGAGATGAGTTAAGAATCAGTCAGGAGATAATCTTCATTAGAACTGCCAAGGTTTTTTTGAGTGCCTATACCAGCTGTTTCTATACATACTTTTAATTATCTGAAATATAAGAAATGAATATCAACGCTGATTACAGTAAAAGAGTGGTGATCAATTACCATAATTTACCTTGGGTCCCCAGTCCCGAGTCAGGTGTTGAGAGATGCATGCTTGAGCGGATGGGCGATGAGGTGGCTAAAGCAACTTCCATTGTGCGCTATCAACCTGGCGCTCAATTTAAAACGCATTTCCATGAATTTGGTGAAGAGATATTGGTTTTAGAGGGTGTCTTTAGTGATGAGCTCGGTGATTATCCAGCCGGAACGTACATCATGAATCCACCGGGATCTTCACATGCGCCGCATAGCAAAATGGGCTGCATTCTTTTTGTGAAGCTGCGATATCTTGGTATGGATCAAGTAGAGCGAGAAGTGCTTAATACTAAAACAGCTGCTTGGTATCAAGGTATGGTGCCAGGTCTGAATGTGATGCCACTCATGAAACAGGGCAGTGGATCAACTTTAGTTCGGTGGGCTCCCCAAACCTACTTCAATCCCCATAAGCACTATGGTGGTGAAGAGATCTTTGTCGTTGAAGGCGTATTTGAGGATGAGTATGGGCGCTATCCTGCTGGCTCCTGGATTAGAAGTCCCCACATGAGCCTGCATCAACCTTTTAGTAAAGAGGGATGTACCATTTTTGTCAAGACTGGGCACCTACTGGACTAATGCATCGACTTTATTCGGTCCAGTTAGACAATGCGAGTATTGGCTTAATCCCTTGGCCTTAGCTCTAAACTAAATAGAGCTTCATTGTGGGTAATAATGCGGTATCGAGGAATGCTCTATTACTATCAATCAGGGGCCCTCAAACAATTAGGAGAATTTTGGTGAAAAATGGATTTATAGCTTTAGCGATGTTGATTTCATCAGGACTTGCATTGGCCGACTATCCAGAGAAATCGATCCGTTTGGTTGTGCCATTTGCCACTGGTGGAACCTCCGAGATTGTTGCAAGATCAGTTGCAAGTAGTCTCAGCACAAGCATGGGCCAATCAGTGTATGTCGATAACAAACCTGGTGGCGCTGGCAATATTGCGATGGAGGAAGTGAAGCGCGCCAATCCTGATGGCTACACTTTAATGCTAGGTCACGTAGGAACCTTAGCGGTCAATCCAGCTTTGTTCGGTAAAAAATTACCCTATGACCCCAATAAAGACTTTATGCCAGTTACCTTGGTGGCAAAAGTGCCTAATGTCATTGCGGTGAGTGAAAAAAGCCCCTATAAAACTTTAGCTGATTTGGTTGCGGATGCTAAAAAAAATCCCGCAAAAATTAACTATGGTTCAGCTGGTAACGGTAGTGCTGGGCATTTAGCGATGGAATACTTTTCTTCTGAGGCGGGAATTGATTTAGTGCATGTTCCTTATAAGGGCTCTGGCCCGATGCTGACAGATTTAATTGGCGGACAGATTCAAGCAACTTTTAATGGCCTACCCTCATTGATGGGGCAGATTAAAGGGGGCACTTTACGTCCACTCGCCGTTGGCTCTGCTGACAGATCCAAAGTCTTGCCTAATGTACCCACCTTATCCGAGTCGGGCTACAAAGGATTTGAGACCTCTCAGTGGTATGGAATTATTGTTCCCGCTGGAACGCCTCAGCCAATTATCGATAGATTGCAGAGAGAGATTGCTAAGTCTCTAAAGTCCAAAGAAGACTCAAAGAGGATGCTGGAGGATGGTGCCGTGTTAATTGGTGATACGCCAGCTCAATTTGCTGCATTTATTAAGTCAGAGCAAAATCGCTGGACTAAGGTTATTGAAAAAGCAAAAATAACGATTGATTAAACCGTTGTATTTCCTAATGCCCATATGCTTGGCTTTAATAGAGGATGGTTACTAATAATGAAAAAAAATACATTGAATATTTTCTTGTGCATTACGTTAGGCTTATTAGGCCACTCAGTGAGCGCACAAGAATTCCCGCCTAAAAAAACAATCACCATGATTGTGGGTTTTGCAGCTGGTGGTGCCGCTGATACATCGGCTCGGATTATCGCAAAAAAGCTGGGTGAGAATATTGGTGCAAGTGTAGTGGTTGATAATCGTGGTGGTGCCGGCGGAAATATTGCTCACCAATTTGCTGCTAATGGCCCCACAGATGGCAGTACGATATTGTTTGGTTCGGTTGGCCCGCTGACCATTGCGCCGCACATGATGAAGCTCCCTTACGATCCATTTAAAGATCTTTCGCCGATCTCTATGGCCGTTAACTTCCCAAATGTTTTGGTGGTGAATTCTGGCACAGGGATCAAAACATTCGCGGAGTACATTGCTTACGCTAAGAAAAACCCTAAAAAACTGGAGTATGCGTCTACTGGGCCTGGTTCTGCGTCCCATCTTGCAGGCGAGTTATTAGATGAGATGGCAAGTATTGATACGGTACACATTCCCTACAAGGGCGGTGCACCTGCAATGCAGGATTTGTTGGGTGAGCGCGTGGCAGCTTACTTTTCAACCTACAGCACAGCACAAGCTTACATTGAGAATGGCAAGCTCAACGCCTTAGCTGTAACCGGCCCGCAACGACTCAAATCACTCCCTAAGATTCCCACTATTGCTGAATCGGGCTACCCTGGGTTTAATGCAACAAATTGGTATGCTTTTGTTGCTTCCTCAAAGGTCCCTGCTTCAATACTGGATCGGTGGAATACCGAGATCGTGAAGGCATTAAAGTCCCCTGATGTATTGAAGCAACTCAATGATCATGGTCTTACACCATTGCCTGGCACACGTGATGAACTTGCAAAATATATGAGCAAGGAATCTGAAACGTGGGGGCGCATTATCCGCGAAAGAAAAATCACAGGCGAATAAATTACGTACTGTTTTAGTCGGGGCAGAAGGTAAGGTTGAGGATAACGAAGTTTTAAGTCATCTTTGAGTAGAGAAATTCATGGAGCCATTAGCAAAACTAAAAGTCATTGAAATGGGGCAATTAATTGCCGGACCATTTGCGGCCAAGACCTTGGCAGACTTTGGGGCTGACGTGATCAAGATTGAGCCTCCGAAGGTAGGTGATGCATTGCGTAAGTGGCGCCTATTAAAAGACGGTACTTCAGTATGGTGGCAAGTGCAGTCTCGCAATAAGCGATCACTTTCTTTGGACCTCAGACAATCTGAAGCTCAAGACATTGTCAGAACCTTAATCACTGAAGCAGATATCTTGATTGAAAATTTTCGTCCGGGTACTTTAGAGGGGTGGGGTCTTGATCCTGAGCGCTTGCTAGAGCTCAATCCCAAACTCATTATTTTAAGAATCAGTGGTTATGGTCAGACTGGCCCTTATCGAGATAAGCCAGGTTTTGGGGTCGTGGCAGAAGCCATGGGGGGTCTACGACACTTAACCGCAGAGCCCGGCAGAATTCCTGTTCGAGTGGGCGTTAGTATCGGCGATACCTTGGCCTCATTGCATGGCGTGATTGGAATTTTATTGGCGCTACAAGAACGTCATCAGAGTGGCAAAGGTCAGGTGATTGATGTCGCCTTGTATGAGGCGGTATTTAATTGTATGGAAAGCTTACTTCCTGAATACAGCGCTTTTGGAGAGGTCAGACAAGCTGGCGGTAGTGCCTTACCGGGCATCGCACCAAGTAATGCCTATCTTTGTGCTGATGGTGGTTATGTATTAGTTGCTGGCAATGGCGATAGTATTTTCAAGCGGCTCATGGATATGATTGGCCGAAACGATTTAGCGAATGATCCAGCGCTAGAGAGTAACGATGGCAGGGTAGCGCGTGTTGCTGAGTTAGACCAAGCTATTGGTGAGTGGGCTAAAAAAATGACCACCGAGCAAGCCTTGCAGCTCCTCGATTCTGTAGCAGTACCCGCTGGAAAAATTTATACCGTTGCCGATATTGCTCATGATCCCCATTACAAAGCCCGCGGCAATATTGAAACGATTCGGATGCGCGATGGAACGGCATTAGATGTTCCAGGTGTGATTCCGAAGCTCTCGCGTACGCCAGGATCAATCAAGACCCTAGCCCCGGACATTGGCGAGAACACGGATGCTATCTTGCGTGACATTGGATTAACAGATGATCAGGTGACATCATTAAAAGCACGCGGTATTGCCTTTACTCAATAATGCATTGCGTTCACAAAGCGACAGAATGATATGACCCGAATTTACTTCAATGATGTAGTCACTAGGGATGGCTTTCAGATTGAGCCAAATTTTATTCCGACGGAAGATAAAATCAAGCTGGTTAATGAGCTAAGCCAATGCGGCTTTGCAAAAATTGAGGTAACTTCTTTTACTTCGCCTAAGGCAATCCCGATGTTGCGTGATGCCGAGGAAGTGATGGGGAGAATCTTGCGGGTACCTGGTGTTGAGTACACAGTATTAGTGCCAAACTTACGCGGCGCCGAGCGCGCCTTCGAATCCCGCGCCGATGAATTTAATTTAGTGATGTCTACTTCTGAGACTCATAACTTGGCTAATCTGCGCATGACTCGTGAGAAAAGTTTTGCTGGTTTAGCAGAGGTCATTCGCTATGTGGATGGTAGAACACCAATCAATGTTTCTTTATCGACTGCCTTTGGTTGTCCTATGGAGGGAGATGTACCCCAAGCGGTAGTTAAAGAGTTTGTAGAGCGCTTTGTAGATTTGGGTGTACGTGGAGTCACGATTTGCGATACCACCGGCATGGCTCATCCTGCGCAGGTTGCAACGATGGCGGATGATCTACAAAAGCAGTTTTCAGAACTGCAACTCACTTTCCACTTTCATAATACCCGGGGAATGGGTCTTGCTAACGTCCTTGCATCAGTTCAATCTGGCATCATCCGTTTTGATGGCTCGCTTGGTGGATTGGGTGGCTGCCCTTATGCGCCAGGCGCTAGCGGCAATATCTCGAGTGAGGATGCTATCCATATGCTTGATGCTATGGGATATGACACTGGGATAAACATCCCTAAGTTAATAGGCTTGGCTCGGGAGCTACCGCTGATTGTGGGGCATCCTGTGCCTGGACAGGTTGCCAAGGCTGGCAGTATAAGCCAGCTACATCCAGCTCCAACCATGGGCCAATGAAAGTCTTTGGGTTTAAAGCTGAATTTCTCTGTAATGTCTATACAGATTGGCGATTGATGCAAATCCCATAACAACAATCAGAACAGCAAATAAATAATCAATCGTCAGGTAGGTAAATATGCCTGCCTGTATTGCGAGGGCGGCAGCAATAAATGCAGCGATTGCTCCGAACACTACTAATTTGAAGTTCGGAATAAAGGCGCCTAAGGTAATTGCTACAAATAGTAAAATGAGCTCAGACACTAGCTGATCAGCAATAAGAAAAATACTATTTGTCCACTCTGGGTTGGTGATTTTCCCAAGGATGGCAAGTATCAAAATACTGGCAAGTACAGCAAAATTCAGCTTGGCTTTGTTAAAAATTACTTTGAATTGGTCATTCATGATGATTGGGCTCGCTAACTCTTTGGGTCTTAGTAATTCGGGCTGCCACTAAATACGAGGCTCATACCAATCCACAAAATAATAAAAGCGACCAAGATGGTGCCGCCCAGTTTCTTGAGGAAATATTCCAAAGTATCCATATAGGCTTGATCATTGCGGCCAAAGTATTGATCAAAACGCTTCCATACTAAGCGCCCTACAAAGAGGGGTAAGAGCATGGCAATAATGCCCAAAACAACCGTAAAAGTAGTGTCCATGTGAGGGTGCTATTCCTTATTACTCAATTTAGTCATATTCCCTAGCTGAAAGCAGGTAAGTGATATAGGATACATGGGTTATCGACCAGAATGTTTTTTCTTGGGATTGGACGGCCTATCCAGAAAGTAGTTCGTGCTTACCTAATTTGGCTACTTGATCTTTAACTCAATAATTGCATAAATAACTGAAGTGTTGCTGGAATGAAAAAAACTGACTTATATAAAAATCTCGCTTTGGCCACTGCCCAGAAAATGAAAAATGCCACCAAGGTACCTAAACCTGGTGCGGCAGATGATGTTGCTAAGACCAAGAAAGAGTTGGCCAGCAGCAATCCTTTGCTGGCATCTTTAATGGGTAAAACTAAATCTAAATAGTTGCGACAACTTTTGAAGCAATCATCCCCGCTATTTTTGATAGACCTTCTCAAGGTCTTTGCAGCACTCCTCATTATTCTTCATCACTTGTCCAGTTATGGGCAGATGGCTGTAGATGCGCGCTCCGAATTGCCTGGGCTCATGACATGGCTATTTGAATACGGGCGTTTTGCTGTGCAAATCTTCTTGGTCATTGCCGGTTACTTGGCTACGCAATCACTTACGCGATTTGCTAATGCGAAATTCAGTAGCCAAAACTTATTGCGAGTCATCATTAATCGCTATTTGCGTTTATTTGCGCCCTTTATTGTCGCTTTGATTTTTACGATTCTCTGTGCCTCGGCAGCACGTTTTTGGGTTTTTGATGAATTCGTAGGTCAAACTGAGACCTTAAGTCAATTTATAGCCCACCTATTTTTTTTGCAAGGCATCCTTGGGTTGGACTCGATTTCTGCCGGCGCTTGGTATGTGGCAATTGATTGGCAACTCTATTCGGTACTCGCTATATTGCTCATCTCTTTTTCTTCATATCAGGCGCTGATTTGGTTATTAACTATTGCGGCTGTCAGCTCTTTGCTGTACTTCAATCGTTCGGCCCAGTACGAGGCATACTTTATTTACTTTATAGGCTCTTACGGTCTCGGAGTGTTAGCTTGCTTAGCTAAAAACTTTGCAGATCAAAAGATTCAGAGTTTCGCTAAAATGGCACTCATCTTTATCGGAGTAATTATTGCGATCTCATCATTACATCAAGTGTGGTTGCGTAATTTCTTAGCCTGGTTTGTAGCGTTACTTTTATTGCAGTGGGGTAATGCTAGTTATCCTAAAGTAGAGTCTGCTACTTCTGTGTGGAAGACGAAAATACTGCATGCCATCGCCTGGGCTAGTCGCCGCTCTTACTGTGCGTTCTTAATTCACTTTGCTTTTATCTTGCTGGCGAATACGCTTTATATAGCCTCTGGATTACATGTTCATGAGAGTGGACCAATTGCAATCGGCTTGATGGTCGGAGTATTGGTGTTTAGCAGTATTACTGCCCAATATATGTACCGCTGGGTAGAGAAGCCATCAGGAAGACTAAAGATCTAGCGCTAGATCTAAATTAAATACCCATATCTTTTAAGACGCGGAAAATTTCGCGATAGGCCTTGGGGGGTTTGTTACCTTCTTTTTCCTTGCGGGCATTCCGAATGAGAGTGCGCATATTCTGAATATCCATATCGGGATATTGCTCAATCATTTTGGTAAAGGTTTCATCGTTAGCAATCAATCTATCGCGATAGGACTCGAGATGATGGAGCTTGGCGGTTTCTGCTTTGCTGATACCTTGAATGGCATCCAAGCGTTTCTGAATAGTATCAAGCTCGCTATCATCCAAGAAACGCATGAGCTTGCCAAGATATTGCTTATGACGTCGAATCGCTTCAAAACTTTTGATCTTATTGGTTTCTGCAATGGCGGCTTTAATGGCCTCATCCATGGGGATAGTCTTTAAAGCATCGCTACTAAGAGCGGCCAAAACTTCAGCTAGCTTCTGGCGCTCGGTCATCTGGCGCTTTAGCTCGGACTTACTTGGCCCTTGGTTAAGATCTTCTTTCTTGGGAGTCCGGTTCTTTTCATTGACATGCATGAAGCTATTTTAAACTCTATTGGGTATTTAGCGCAGGATGCCTAGCTCTACTTCAGCTTCTGCTTGAGTTTGCGCAAATCGTTAGTGGCAAATAGCTGGCTCCTACCAATCACCTGTTGAGGCTGTATTTTCCCTGATTGAACATAGCGGCGAAAAGTTGGCATCGAAACCTCTAAATACTCTGCAGCTTCTTCGGCGAAGAATGTGTCATTTCGTAAATGCCCAAATACTTGTTCGTGAGTAAAGTTATTTTCTTGAAATGCATTAATTGCAATTAATGAGAAGAATTTAACGCGCTCCTTTGTCGGCATTTTTTTGACTTGATCAAACATGTCTTCAGCTGTGATTGCGAAACTCATTTTTCCACTCCTTGGATCTTCTTGACTACCGGCTCTTGTTGCAAATAACGCTTTAATTGACTGTAGAAATTTTCATGACTACCTATTTGATAAAAGTTAATCCAAATAAGGTCTGCCCCTTTTTTGGCCTGCCCAAACCTGTAGGCCATTAAATACTCTTGGCTATTAAATCGAAACTTATAAACCCAAATTTCCCGCAAATCCCCCGTCTTTTGCTCGCCAATGTCGGGATCCGTACAAATCTCCAAAACTCTATCTTCAATTGCAAGCTGGAAAGGCTTGCTAACCTTTTTTACAAATCGTGCAAAAGGTTTTTTATAGCTTATGTTCATGATCTAATATTAGATCAAATTTGATTCTATATCAAATCAACAAAAGTGACAAGAATTACCTGATTTGCCAGGATGGTGAATAATGAGAGGAAGGCTTCTAATGTATATAAAAACAGAGACATGAATTCAGATTCTCCGCAAAACACCTACGACTACATCATTATTGGTGCTGGTAGCGCGGGTTGTATGCTGGCCAAGCGCTTGACTGAGAACCCTGCTAAGCGTGTGCTCTTAATCGAAGCTGGCAAGAACGATAATTACATTTGGATTCATGTTCCGGTGGGATATTTATATTGCATCGATAACCCTAGGGCGGATTGGCGTTTTAAGACCGCTGCCGAACGAGGGTTGAATGGTCGTTCATTACTCTATCCACGCGGTAGAGTAATGGGCGGCTGCTCTTCTATTAACGGCATGATTTATATGCGTGGCCAAGAGGGTGATTACGCTACTTGGGTTCAGGCAACGGGCGATGATTCTTGGTCTTGGGAGCATGCCCTCAGACGTTATAAAGCATTCGAGGATTATCACGGCGCTGCTAATCAATGGCATGGTAAAGGCGGTGAATGGACTGTTTCTAAGCAGCGCTTACGTTGGCCCATCATGGATATCTTTAAAGATGCTGCTATTGAGGCAGGCATTCCAGCATCGGATGACTTTAATCAAGGCGATAACTTTGGAGTTGGTTATTTTGATGTGAGTCAGCGTAAGGGTTGGCGACTCAATACTTCAAAAGCATTTTTGCATGATACCGCTAAGCGATCTAATCTCACAGTCATTACTGAGGCGATGGTCAATAAATTATTAATTCATCCAGACTCTAAAGATTGCTATGGATTGCAATACTTTAAGGATGGAAAAATGGTAGAGGTGCTTTGCAGTAAAGGCAATGCCGCTAATCAAGGCGAGGTTATCTTAAGTGCAGGTAGCATTGGTAGTGTGCAGATTTTAGAGCGCTCGGGCGTCGGTTCAGCTACCCACCTCAGTGGGTTGGGCATCCCAGTGATTGCCGATTTACCAGGCGTGGGCGAAAACTTGCAAGACCATTTGCAATTACGCATGATCTACAAAGTGAGGGGTATTCAAACGCTCAATACGAGGGCAAATTCTTTGCTGGGCAAACTGATGATTGGTATGGAGTATGTATTTAAGCGCTCGGGACCGATGTCCATGGCGCCATCACAGCTCGGTGCTTTTGCATATAGCTCACCCGATCAAAAGTCCGCTAATTTGGAGTATCACGTTCAGCCTTTATCACTTGAAAAATTTGGTGAAAATTTACATTCATTTAATGCGATTACGGCAAGCGTTTGTAACTTACGACCCACATCTCGCGGGAGTGTGCATATCAATTCTATTGATCCAGAGGCGCCCCCCGTGATTGCGCCTAATTATTTATCGACCGATGAGGATCGTAAGGTAGCCGCAGACTCATTGCGCCTAACGCGTAAGATTGTTGAGGGCTCCGCATTAAAGCCGTATATGCCGGATGAGTACAAACCTGGTAAGCAATATCAATCTGATGAGGAGTTGATTAAGGTGGCTGGTGATATTGGTACGACAATCTTTCATCCAGTGGGCACCTGTAAGATGGGGCGCGATGATGATCCAATGGCAGTGCTTGATTCTCAATTACGAGTGAGGGGTATTCATCATCTGAGAGTGGTTGATGCATCGGCAATGCCTGTCATCACCTCAGGAAATACAGCGGCACCCACCATGATGATCGCGCAGCGTGCTGCTGAATTGCTAACTAGTGAGTAGTTTAGATGCGCATCGCAGTTCAAACCCGCACAATCAGTTGCCGGTTAGCCATTTACTCCTGGCTTTAGGGATTGTTGCGGTATGGGGCACCAATTTTGTTGTGATTAAAAATAGCCTTACTGCATTCCCACCATTTTATTTTGCAGCCCTGCGCTACTTTTTTGCATTCTTACCCATGGTCTTTTTTGTGCCCAGACCAAAAGTATCCTGGAGCAATCTTTGTATCTATGGATTGGCTACAGGACTAGGACAGTTTGGTGTGATGTATTACGCCATCAATGGTCAGATCTCTCCAGGTTTAGCGTCATTAGTGGTTCAGACCCAAGTCTTTTTTACCATTGGTTTTGCCATGCTCTTTGCCAAAGAGGGTCTTAAACTTTATCAAGCCATTGCGCTTACCGTAGCAATAACTGGTCTTGGAATTATTGCGCTGCATACTGATTCAACTACGACTTTCTTGGGTCTTGCCTTGGTGGTGTTTGCGGGCTTTTCCTGGGGCATTGCTAACACCGTGAGCCGCAAGGCCGGATCAATCAATATGCTGTCTTATGTCGTTTGGGCCAGCGCCTTCTCTACCCCGCCTTTAGTGCTGATTGCCCTAGTTTTCGAGGGCGGCTCGTTGCATCTCTGGGAAGTCACTCTCCAAGCTCCAGTTGGAGCTTGGATTGGGGTTCTTTGGCAGTCCTGGGGCAATACCTTATTTGGTTACGCTGCCTGGGGCTGGCTCCTGTCAAAACATCCTGCTACAGCGGTAGCACCCGCACCCTTACTAGTACCCATTTTTGGAATGGGGGCATCCGCCTTGTTTCTGGATGAGTCAATGCCCGCCTGGAAGATCATGGCTGCTAGTTTGGTCATTACAGGCCTCATAATCAACCTTTTTTGGCCTAGCCTGCGTCAGCAAATCCGGAGGTATTTTTAGTTCTAAGTTTTATCCCAAAGGGCTAATGTAAAACCCTAATATAGGCCCCTTTTTTTACTCCAGCATTAACTGTAAGATAGATCTTCGTCTTAAGTTATACCCTTAAAAGAATTTATTTAATTAGCATTTTTAGTCATGGAGACTTTATGAACATTCGTCATCATATTTTTGCGGTAGCTGCTGCTGCAATGTTATCAACCGGCGCTTATGCTGCCGATATTAAAGTAGGTGTTGCAGGTCCATTTACTGGCGGCTCATCTTCTATGGGTGTAAGTATGCGTGATGGTGTGCGCCTTGCTACCAAAGAAATCAATGCTGCAGGTGGCGTTAACGGCAATAAGATTGTTTTAGTTGAGCGTGACGATGAAGCAAAAAACGAGCGTGGCGTTCAAATTGCTCAAGAGCTAATTAATAATGAGAAAGTAGTCGCTACTCTGGGTTATATCAATACTGGCGTTGCCCTAGCTTCACAGCGTTTTTATCAAGATGCCAAGATTCCGGTATTGAATAACGTGGCTACGGGTACTTTGATTACAAAACAATTCCCCAATGCCCCTGAAAATTACGTTTTCCGTAATGCTGCTGCTGACAATATTCAAGCTCCAATGATTGCTAAAGAGGCCGTTGAGAAGCGTGGCTTGAAAAGGGTGGCGATTTTGGCTGACTCTACAAACTATGGTCAGTTGGGTCGTGAGGACTTAGAGAAGGCGCTGAAGACTTACGGTGTAACTCCTGTAGCTACTGAGAAGTTTAATATTGGTGACGTTGATATGACTTCCCAGTTGCTCAAAGCAAAAAATGCTGGTGCAGATGTGGTTCTAACTTATGCAATTGGACCTGAATTGGCTCAAATTGCTAATGGTATGGCTAAATTAGGCTGGAAAAAGCCATTGATTGGTAGCTGGACTTTGTCTATGGCTAGCTTTATTGATACTGCTGGCAAAAACGGTAACGGTGCAACCATGCCTGAGACGTTTATTCAAAATCCTCCAACAACGGCAAAACGTAAAGTCTTTGTAGATAACTATCTTAAAGAGTTCAAGCCAAAGAACGGCATCATTGCATCTCCAGTATCAGCAGCTCAAGGATACGATTCGGTATACCTATTAGCCGCTGCTATTAAACAAGCAAATAGCACGGAAGGTCCTAAGCTCTTAGCTGCATTACAGGACTTGAAGAGCCCAGTAGAAGGCGTAGTAATGACTTACAACAAGCCATTTTCTGCGGCTGATCATGAGGCAGTTAAGGCTAAAGACGTAGTCATGGGTATTGTTGAGAACGGCCGTGTTGAGTTCTTAAATGCCGAAGATGCTGTTGCTAAGAAGAAGTAATTTTGCTCTAGCGGGTAAGCGGTTTTAGTTTATACTGCACCGCAGCAATTAAAGTAGTAATACTGCCGAACGCCGCCCCTTAAGGCGGCGTTTTGCTTACAATGTTCGATTCGTTAATAAAACAGTTTTAAGTATTTTCTTTTGGGCCAACAAAAATGGACATGCTTGCACAAATCCTTTCAAGTGGTATCGCGGTAGGGATGATCTACGCGGTGATCGCTTTCGGTTTTCAGCTAACTTTTGCTACCTCAGGTACATTGAATTTTGGACAGGGTGAGGCGCTGATGTTGGGTGCTTTAGTTGGTCTTACCTGTGTAGATACTTTTGGCATGAACTACTGGGTAATGATCCCGATTGTGTGCTTGTTTGGTATGGTCCAAGGTGGTTTTGTTGAGCTGATTGGTGTACGTCCCGCAATCAAAATTAAATCTGAGTTTGGTTGGATTATGTCCACGATTGCCCTCGGCATTATTTTCAAAAACGTGGCGGAAAATATCTGGGGCCGTGATGCATTGCCATTCCCATCCCCCTTGCCAATGGAGCCAATGAGTTTCTTGGGCGCAAATGTGTTGCCAATGGAAATTTTGGTAGTGGTTGGTGCTTTGGTCATGATGCTATTAGTTGAGTTCTTCAATCGCAAAACGATTTATGGCAAAGCAGTAGTCGCTACTGCAAACGATCGCGATGCTGCTGGCTTAATGGGCATCAATACCAGTATGGTCATTACTTTTTCCTATGCGCTGTCTTCCTTGACTGCTGCCTTTGCCGGCGTATTGATTGCGCCGTTGACCTTAACGGGTGCAACGATGGGTGGAGCTTTAGGCTTGAAGGCTTTTGCGGTTGCGATTATTGGCGGCTTATCTAGCGGCCTCGGAATTATTGTTGGCGGTTTGATCTTGGGCATCGTAGAGACTGCAACTGGCTTTTACATCTCAACTGGTTATAAAGATGTTCCTGGTTTGATTTTGTTATTGCTGGTGTTGGCATACAAACCATCAGGTCTATTCGGCAAATCTGCGATTAAGAAAGTTTAATGATGAAATTGAAGTCTCTATTACCTCTATTCATTGCGATCGTAGGATTGTTTTGTTTGCCCCTATTTGTTCACAATCCTTATTACATTCACTTAGCTGAAACGATTCTGATTTACACCATTCTGTTATTCGGGCTGGATATTGTGGTGGGTTACATAGGTCAGGTTTCCCTGGGGCATGCGGCCTTGTTCGGAATTGGCTCATACACTGCGGGTGTCATGTTCTTTCATTTTGGACTGCCTATTTGGGCAACCATTCCCGCTTCTATTGTTGTAACTGCGTTTTTCGGTGGCATTCTAGCTTTACCAGCACTCAAGGTGATCGGCCCCTATTTGGCAATGGTGACTTTAGCCTTTGGAACGATTGGCCAGATCTTAATTAACGAGATGACTTGGTTAACTGAAGGCCCATTAGGTATCAAGATTCCCAAGCCTGAGCTCATGGGTGTTCCAATGACTAAGGCGGAGTATTTCTGGCTAGTCTCTGCCATTCTGATTATTTCCTTAATCGTAGTGGACCGTTTTGTGAAATCACAAATGGGCCGCGCTTTTGAGGCCTTGCGTGATAGCCCAATTGCTTGTGACTGTATGGGCGTCTCGGTATATCGATTTAAGGTAATTGCATTTGTGATTAGCGCGGGCTTTGCGGGTTTGGCTGGTTGCTTGTACGCTTACTCTGAGCAATACATTTCTCCAAACACCTATAACAATGAACTGGCTGTACTCTTCTTGCTCGGCATCATCATGGGTGGGCGGAAGTCGCGCTTGGGTGCGGCGATTGGTGCAGCAATTATTGTGTTGTTGCCAAAACTCCTAGATGACATCAACCTATTCCGCATCGTCGCTTCGATCATCGCTATCGTAGTGGTACTTGGTGCGGCAATGGCCTTGTCCAAAAAAGTCACCACGCCAAGACGCGTTGCCATTCCGGTAGCAGGCGTTGTCGGTTTAGCAGCATTTTCATTTTGGCTTAATAGCATTTCAGATTGGCGCTTGAGTATTTTCGGCTTCATGATTTTGTTAGTTGTTTACTATTTGCAAAATGGTATTGTTGGTTTTGCTAAGAGCTTTTATCAATCCATTCTCGGCAAAACGAAGACAACTCGTGGCGGTGATGCCGGGCAGGTAGATGACTCTATTAGCTTCATTAGCGCCGTTGGAACGCAAAATACCGGTACCGAGCTCTTAAAAGTGGATTCAGTCCTGATGCAGTTCGGCGGCTTGAAGGCATTGAATAACGTTGACTTAAGTATTAAGCGTGGCACGATTCATGGCTTGATCGGGCCTAACGGCTCAGGCAAGAGCACGATGATGAACGTTTTAACTGGCATCTATATACCTACTGCGGGTAATGTGCTGTATGCCGGTGAGAGTGTCATCGGTAAGACCTCGTCAGATATCGCTTTGTCAGGCATCGCACGTACTTTCCAGAACGTTCAACTCTTCGGTGAAATGACGGCGATCCAAAATATTTTGGTTGGTCTACATCACACCTTTAAGTCAAACATGGTGGAGATTGCATTGCATCTGCCGCGTTACAAGAAGGAAGAGGCTGAAGCCCATGCTCGTGCAATGGCGCTCCTCAAATTCGTTGGCTTGGATGATTTGGCAAATGAAGAAGCGCGTAACCTGCCATACGGTAAGCAACGCTCTTTAGAAATCGCTCGCGCTTTGGCATTAGACCCAGAATTGCTCTTATTGGATGAGCCGGCTGCTGGCTTGACTGCACCAGATATTAAAGAGCTGTTGCGCATTATTCGTAAGATCCGCGATAGCGGTATTACCTTCATCCTGATTGAGCATCACATGGATGTGGTGATGTCAGTATGCGATACCGTTTCTGTGTTGGACTTCGGCCAGAAGATTGCAGAAGGTAAACCCGCTGAAGTTCAGGCAAACGAGAAGGTGATTCATGCCTACTTGGGTACTTAATCACTAGAACTATATTGAATCGGTAAACATCATGTTATCTATTAAGAATCTTGAAGCAGGCTACGGCAAAGTAAAAGTTCTGCACGGCATCAACATCGAAGTTCCTAAGGGGCAAGTCATCACATTGATCGGCTCGAATGGCGCCGGCAAAACAACAACGATGCGTGCCATTACTGGCATGATTAAGCCTACCAGCGGTGAAGTCACCTTAGGTGGCGAAAAAATTGATGGTTACGACTCTCATAAAATTGCCCGCCTCGGTTTGGCGCATAGTCCAGAAGGTCGTCGTGTATTTACGACTATGTCCGTCAATGACAATCTCTTATTGGGCGCATTCCCGCGTTTCACAGGTAGCCGCCCCAAGGGTGATATTCAGAGCGATTTAGAGCGCTCACTAGAAATGTTCCCACGCCTCAAAGAGCGTCGCAACCAATTGGCTGGAACTCTATCTGGTGGTGAGCAGCAGATGCTGGCAATGGCCCGTGCGGTGATGCTGAACCCCGAGATTATTCTCTTGGATGAGCCGTCAATGGGTCTTGCGCCAATTTTGGTTGAAGAAGTATTTAAGATCATTTCTAATCTCAAGTCACAAGGCGTCACCATGTTATTGGTGGAGCAATTTGCTGCAGCAGCCTTGAAGGTTGCCGACTATGGCTACGTGCTTGAGAATGGAAAAATTGCTACGCATGGTCCAGCAAACAAGTTAATGGATGATCCTGCAGTGAGAGCAGCCTACTTAGGTGGTGCTAGTAGTCACTAAGTGCTATTAGTTTCGGTGTTCATGAAAAGGCCCTCGACTGAGGGCCTTTTTTCTATTGGACTAGTGAAGCACGCCTTTAATCATTAGGCCAATAGCAATCACGAGGGTGAAGATAGAAAAAATGAGCTGAGTATGTGGGCCACTCAGTTTTTTTCCTAAAAGTAGTCCGACTAGCAAGCCACCTAAGGCTGCAAAAGCAAAAGGTGCTGCAACCATGATATTTAAGTTGCCGGTAATGGATGAGAAGATTGCGCCACCGCCTGTGACGATAGCAAGCACTCCTAGAGAGGTTGCAACAATTGACTTTACTGGCAGATCGGTAAAGCGCTTAAGTGCTGGCACAATAATAAAACCACCACCAACACCTAATAAGCCAGATAAAAAACCTGCAAGACCACCGGCAAATAAGAGGGCGCGCGCACAGGGTAGGGTCCATTGAAGTTTTCCAATAGCAGGATTCATCAGGCAAGGAGGAGGCTTTCTGTTTACTTCAGGAATACCTTTGATTTCATGATGCGCTTGTATAAACAAGCGAATACCCACATAGAGCAAGAGCAAGCTAAACAGAATTTGTAAGGGTGTATTTGGAATCTTGGGTGCGAGCCAGAGACCTACTGGAGATAGAAGCAAACCAAAGATTGCCATAAAACCAGCCGCTTTATAGCGCAGGATCTTATTTTTTAAGCCGAGGATTGCACCAATGCTCGAAGCAAGGGCTACCGCACAAAGCGCTATCGGAGCTGCTTCTACAATAGGCATACCCAAGAAGAAGACTAAGAGGGGTACTGATAAGATTCCACCCCCAGCGCCGGTAAGGCCCATAAGCACGCCTACCAGAATGCCTAGTGCTGGGGTAATGAGGGTTGAATAGTCCATAACAATTTATTTTAGATTAATATAGTATATAAATATATATAGTATTTATTCGATGAAAGAATGCATTGAGCTTAAACCAAGCCCCGCTGATTAAAGACTTTTTTGATCCAGAAACCTGGACTTATACCTACGTTGTATATGAGGGAGATGCTAGTCCTTGCGTCATTATCGACTCAGTACTGAACTATGACCCTAAATCAGGTAGAACAAGCACCACTTCGGCAGATGAAATCATCACCTTTGTTAGGGCGCACCAACTCCAGACAGTCTGGATTTTAGAGACTCATGCGCATGCAGATCATTTAACGGCAGCCCCCTATTTACAGAGCCATTTAGGCGGCCAACTGGTGATCGGCGATCACATTACCAGTGTGCAGACTGTCTTTAAAGCAATTTTCAATTTAGATGAGCGTTTTCAGGTTGACGGCACGCAATTTGATCGCTTGTTGAAAGAAGGTGAGTCACTCACTTTTGGTAAGTGCTCCTTAAAAGCCCTCTTTGTACCAGGACATACTCCTGCATGCATGGCCTATGAAATTGGCAATGCAATTTTTGTGGGTGATACCTTATTTATGCCGGATGTTGGTACTGCCCGTTGTGACTTTCCGGGCGGTGACGCTAAGAACCTCTATCGTTCCATTCAAAGAATCTTGTCATATCCTGCAAAAACCAAGCTGTATATGTGTCACGATTACCCCCCTAATGATCGGCCTGTAGCATGCATGACAACCGTTGCAGAGGAGAGGATAGGCAATATTCATGTTCATGATGGTGTTAGTGAGGAGCAGTTTGTGCAAATGCGTACTGCACGAGATAAGAGTTTGGAGATGCCGGTGCTGATTCTGCCATCAATTCAGGTGAATATTCGTGCAGGACACTTTCCAGAGCCAGATGCCAATGGTATTGCCTATTTAAAAATTCCATTAAATGCGCTATGAAAACAACTGCCACTAAAAATATGCCGATTTCTAAGGCGGAATTAAAAAAGATGCAGTCTTCAGCTGATGATGCTTGCAAGCTGATGAAAGTCTTGTCTAACCGAGATCGAATGATGTTGTTATGTGAAATTGCTCAGGCAGAAAAATGTGTCGGTGAGTTAGAGCTTGCGCTGGATCTTCATCAGCCAACCCTCTCGCAGCAACTCACTGTTTTGCGCAAAGAGAAGCTGGTCAAAACACGACGAGAGGGCAAGCAAATTTACTACTCACTCTCCAGCCAGCCGGCAGTAGCGGTGATGAGCTCACTATATAAATACTACTGCAAAAAATAACTCAATCTAGTTTAGTGCTTACTGAGATTTTCTAGTACAAACACCGTGCAGTAAAAAAACTGTAAAGAATATTAGTCCGACTAGCCAGTGAGTCAGGATCAACGGCTCTCGGAATTCCGCAGGGCCGTAATAGAGTAGAGCGCCAGATATCAAGAGCGTTAGCAAAAATGCTAGCTGACTAAATCCACTGAGTAATTTTTTCTTCGACTTGAGGCCGGCTTTAAGATGAAACGGCAGTATCGTGCCTAAGGCAATGCTAGCTACTATGGCAGCTACCCCGTGCCACGCCAGTACTACATGTGTTCCAAGGAGCTCGCGTTGGATCTGAAACTCATGGCCCAGCAAATAAGCTGTGCCTGTGAGGGAGCAGCTGAGCATGCCTATGAGGACAAAATATCGTTGCCATGTAGGCATCTTACCTAGACGATGCTTATTTTTCATGCCTTTAGGGTGCTATTGATTTTGATTGCTTGAGCAGAGAATTGCTCTAAGCAGGGGTGATGAATGTCTCCTGAAATACTCACGACCTTTGTGAGCGCATCAGCATATACACATTGATTTGCTATAACCGAGTACGACCCTGAAAAATTAATGTGCTCGTGATTGATGGGATTCACAATGGGGCTGATCGAATGGGTGCTCCGTTTCACAAAGTAGAGACTGCTAGTGGCAATGGCAGCCTCAGACAGACTACCTAGATTGATCAACTCTTGAGGATTTGCTGGATTTCTAATATGGATAGCTTGTGCCTCTTCTCCAAAAACCCGGAGATCTCCGCCAGCATTTACGGAGCCGGACAGAACTCCCGCAGATTGAAGAATATCAACCGCGAGATCCACAGCAAATCCCTTGGCAATTCCTCCAAGATCAAGGCAGAGCGGTAGATCTGATCGTACCAAATTTGAATCTAGAAATTGAAGATGCTCAATGCCGCCAAATGGATTTACTTTAGGAATAGATTGGGCATCCATGTGCTTAGGTAAAAGGCCCCTAGCTACTAAGTGATGTCCAATTCCACAATTAAAGAGTCCGCCAGAGTGACGGTGGATCTCTTGGGCGATCATAAGCACCTTTGCTGTCCAAGGATGAATGCGAACAGCCTCAAGATGGCTGTGTGCATTGATATTAGAGAGCTCACTATCGGGTCCATAAAAGCCCATTAAATCCTGTACTTCTGCAATGCCTACAAATGCATTCTCAATTGCTTTTGAAGATCGTGTTTCATCAGTAGTTAGTATTTCGACGAAGGTGCCTAACATTGCTTTGCATCGAATCATTTTGCTTGGGAAGTTTGGGTTTGATTTTTAAGTGCTATGTCATATAGAACTGCTACCCGTTTCACCCCATCTGTTAGATGCTTGCAAGATAGGGTGGCCCCGCCAATATTCTGAATATCTTTATTAAGCTTAATTGGATCGGCTGCTGTTTTTCCAATGAACTGATTGCGCCACTGGACTTCGGCTACCTCGTAACCATAAGACTCAACATAATCTAAGATCTCTATCCCAGTTACCGCACCTGTTGGACTTAGTGCTACTGCATAGGTAATCATTTCATGCTTACCTACCACCTCATCGACAATGAACCAGCCACCCTCTGCCGATTTCCAAATGCGATTGCCTTGAAAAGGGTGGCGAATACTTGAAGCAGAGCGCATCCTTTCTTGTAATGCATCAGTAATGATGATGGGATTTTTTGTGAGTGACTGCTTGGGGATTA
>CANGCM010000005.1 GCA_947452535.1 Burkholderiaceae bacterium
ATGCTTATCCATTAGTTGCTTCAATTACACCAGTTTGGTCTTCGGCTAATTGGTTTGAGCGTGAGGCATTTGACCTCTACGGCATCTTATTTGATGGTCATGAAGACTTGCGTCGCATCTTGACTGACTACGGTTTCATCGGTCATCCATTTAGAAAAGACTTCCCAATCTCTGGCAATGTTGAAATGCGTTATGACCCAGAGCTAAAGCGCGTGGTCTATCAGCCCGTCACGATTGAAGCGCGTGAGATTACGCCGCGTATCGTCCGTGAAGAGCAGTACGGAGGCCCGGTTTAAGTTATGGCGCAAATTAAGAACTACACCCTCAATTTTGGCCCTCAACATCCTGCGGCGCATGGCGTTTTACGTCTAGTGCTTGAGTTGGATGGTGAGGTCATTCAGCGCGCTGATCCGCATATTGGTTTATTGCATCGCGCTACTGAAAAATTAGCTGAGACCCGCACTTGGATTCAGAACGTTCCTTATATGGATCGTTTGGACTATGTTTCCATGATGGTGAACGAGCATGCTTACGTGATGGCAATTGAAAAATTGTTACAAGTAGATGTGCCGTTACGTGCGCAATATATTCGCGTCATGTTTGATGAGTTAACCCGTTTACTTAATCACCTGCTTTGGATTGGCTGTCATGGCCTTGACGTTGGCGCAATGGCGGTGTTCTTGTACGCCTTCCGAGATCGCGAAGATATTTTTGATATGTACGAAGCCGTCTCAGGCGCTCGTATGCATGCTGCGTACTACCGTCCGGGTGGCGTGTATCGTGACCTGCCAACACAAATGGCTCAGTATTCTCAATCCAAGATTCGTAGCACTTCCTCTGTTAAACGCTTGAATGAAAACCGCAGTGGTACTTTGTTAGATTTCATTGAAGCATTCTCTGGACGCTTTGATGCGAACGTGGATGAGTATTGCAATCTGTTGACAGATAACCGTATTTGGAAACAGCGCTTGGTGGGTATTGGTGTTGTAACACCTGAGCGTGCTTTACAACTTGGCTTTACGGGCCCAATGCTGCGCGGCTCTGGGATTGAGTGGGACTTGCGTAAGAAGCAGCCTTATGAGGTTTACGACAAGCTTGACTTTGATATTCCAGTTGGTGTGAATGGTGATTCTTATGATCGTTATTTAGTGCGCATGGAAGAAATGCGCCAATCCAATCGCATCATTAAGCAATGTATTGCCTGGCTCAAAGCAAATGATGGTCCCGTCATGAGTGATAACCACAAAGTGGCTCCACCAAAGCGCGTTGATATGAAGACGAATATGGAAGAGTTGATTCATCACTTCAAACTCTTTACTGAGGGGATGCATGTTCCTAGTGGCGAGGCTTATTCAGCGGTTGAGCACCCTAAAGGGGAGTTCGGAATTTATTTGATTTCTGATGGCGCTAATAAACCATACCGCCTGAAGATTCGTGCACCAGGATTCGTGCATCTGTCCGCAATGGATGAGATGTCTCGTGGTCATATGTTGGCTGATGCTGTAACCATTATTGGTACCCAAGATATTGTGTTCGGGGAGATTGACCGCTGATACAGCGCGCCAAGGATGAATTTATGACAACAACGCTTCAACTATCGGACAAAACGCTCGCAGACATTGCGCGCAATGTCGCGAAATACCCCCCAGAACAAAAGCAGTCTGCTGTGATGGCCGCTTTGATTGCAGCCCAAACTGAGTTAGGTTGGGTTTCACCAGAGGTGATTGCCACAGTTGCGCACATTTTAGAAATGCCGACGATTGCTGTTGATGAAGTAGCTACTTTCTACAATATGTATGACACCAAGCCGGTTGGTAAATACAAATTGGTGATTTGTACTAATTTACCTTGCCAGTTAAGTCATGGTGAAACTGCTGCATCCTACTTAAAGGAAACATTAGGCATTGGTTATAACGAGACAACTCCTTGCGGCACATTTACCTTAAAAGAGGGTGAGTGTATGGGCGCTTGTGGAGATTCTCCAGTATTGCTCGTGAATAACAAGCGCATGTGTAGTTTTATGAGTAAAGAGAAGATTGATGCTCTATTACACGAGCTTCGTGCAGAAGGAAAAGCAGCATGACCAGCTTGCACGATAGGCACATTAAGCCTTTAATACTTGCTGGCTTGAATGGTGAGAACTGGCGCTTAAAAGATTATGAAAGTCGTGGCGGATATCAACAGCTTCGCCGCATCATTACTGACCAGGTTGCCCCAGATGCCATCATTACTGAACTAAAGGCTTCCTCATTGCGTGGCCGTGGTGGCGCAGGCTTCCCAACGGGATTGAAGTGGAGCTTCATGCCTCGCCAATTTCCGGGTCAAAAGTATTTAGTATGTAATAGTGACGAAGGTGAGCCGGGTACATTTAAAGACCGCGACATCATGCGTTACAACCCACATGCCTTGATTGAAGGCATGATTATTGGTGGCTACACCATGGGCATCACCACAGGTTACAACTACATCCATGGTGAAATCTGGGAAGTGTATGCTCGTTTCGAAGAGGCTCTTGAAGAGGCTCGGGCCGCTGGCTATTTAGGCGACAAGATTTTAGGTAGTGATTTCAGCTTCCAATTGCATGCCACGCCAGGTTGGGGTGCTTACATTTGCGGTGAAGAAACGGCACTCTTGGAATCGCTTGAAGGCAAGAAGGGTCAACCTCGCTTTAAACCACCATTTCCTGCGAGCTTTGGCTTATATGGCAAACCGACTACGATTAACAATACTGAAACCTTTGCCGCTGTTCCATTCATCATGGCCATCGGCGGACCCGCTTATTTAGAGTTGGGCAAGCCAAATAATGGCGGTACGAAGATTTTCTCCGTTTCTGGCGATGTCACTTATCCAGGCAATTATGAGGTTCCATTGGGGACACCTTTTGCTGATCTACTGAAGCTTGCTGGCGGTATGCGTGATGGAATTCCATTAAAAGCAGTGATTCCTGGCGGTTCATCCGCTCCCGTAATTCCGGGCGCTCAGATGATGGACTTAACTATGGACTACGACAGTATTGCGAAAGCAGGTTCGATGTTGGGATCTGGTGCGGTGATCGTCATGAATGAAACACGTTGCATGGTGCGCGCCTTAGAGCGCCTGTCCTACTTTTATCACGAAGAGTCTTGCGGTCAGTGCACCCCATGTCGTGAGGGTACTGGCTGGTTGTGGCGCATTGTCCATCGGATTGAGCATGGCGAGGGACGTCCAGATGATTTGGATTTATTGAACGATGTAGCAGCCAATATTCAGGGTCGCACGATTTGCGCTTTGGGCGATGCGGCTGCTCTGCCAGTTCGTGGCATGTTAAAGCATTACATGGATGAATTTGTGTATCACGTAGAGCATAAGCGCTGCTTAGATTCTGCTAAACCTTTATAAGACATTGAGCACGGGACATCTTAAAGTGAGCATGGTTGAAATCGAATTAGATGGCAAGGTTGTAGAAGTTCCGCAAGGTTCTATGGTGATGCACGCCGCGAACAAGCTGGGTACTTACATTCCCCACTTTTGCTATCACAAGAAATTATCTATCGCCGCTAACTGCCGTATGTGTTTAGTGGAAGTGGAGAAGGCGCCAAAACCATTGCCAGCTTGTGCTACACCAGCAACACAAGGCATGAAGGTATTTACGCACTCGGCTAAGGCGGTTGAAGCGCAGCGTTCAGTCATGGAATTCCTCCTCATTAACCATCCTTTGGATTGCCCTATTTGCGATCAAGGTGGTGAGTGCCAGTTACAAGATTTAGCGGTAGGTTACGGTAAATCAAACTCACGCTATGAAGAAGATAAGCGCGTGGTGTTTCATAAGAATGTGGGGCCTTTAATCTCGATGCAGGAGATGAGCCGATGTATTCACTGTACTCGTTGCGTGCGTTTCGGCCAAGAAGTAGCTGGTGTGATGGAGTTGGGTATGGTCAACCGTGGTGAGCATTCTGAAATCACTACTTTTGCCGGACAAACAATTGATTCCGAGTTATCTGGAAATATGATTGATCTGTGCCCAGTGGGCGCATTGACTAGTAAGCCATTCCGTTATGCTGCGCGTACTTGGGAACTCGGGCGCAAACGTTCCGTAAGTCCTCATGACAGTCTTGGTGCAAATACTACCGTTCAAACTAAATCAAATAAAGTGATGCGGGTAGTTGCTCTAGAGAATGAGGCTATTAATGAATGCTGGATTAGTGACCGTGATCGTTTTGCCTATGAAGGTGTCAATAGCGCAGACCGCGTAACGACTCCTATGGTGAAGCAGGGCGGTCAGTGGCTTGAGACTGATTGGGAATCTGCAATGGCTTACGTAGCCCATTCACTCAAAACAATTTCTGCTGAGCATGGCCCGCAGTCAGTTGCTGCTCTGGCACACCCAATTTCTAGTACTGAAGAATTATATTTACTTCAAAAATTGATTCGTGGTTTGGGCTCTGATCAAGTAGAGGCTCGCCTACGACAAATAGATGTGAAAGGTGCGGCATCTAATCCTTGGTTGGGTATGCCGATAGCTAAATTAAATGAACTCGATCGCGTTTTAGTGATTGGTAGCTTTTTACGTAAAGAGCAACCATTGATTGCTACACGTATACGTGCTGCAGCTAAGCGCGGCTTACAGGTTTTGCGTATTGATGCGGGTGGCGATGACTGGCTTATTCCTGCTACTGGCATTGCTGCAACGCCAAGTGCATGGCTCAATGCATTAAGTGAAGTTGCTTTGGCTGTCGCTAAGACTAAATCAGTTTCTGCTCCAGCAGGAACACCTCACTTGCCAGTTTCTGCTGCTGCCCAAAAAATAGCTGACAGTTTGCTCTCCGGTACAACAGCATCTGTACTCTTGGGCTCTGCCGCCATTGCTCATCCCCATGGATCTGATTTGCATGTCTTGGCACAATTTATTGCTGAGCAAACAAGTGCTACTTTAGGCTTCTTACCAGTGGGTGGTAATGCCGTTGGCGCAAGCTTGGTGAATGCCAATGGGGTTGGTGTTGAGTCAGTCTTGTCTGGTGAGAGTCGCGCAGTACTCTTGATGAATATAGAGCCGGATGCGGATCTGCCAAATCCAGAGAAGGCGCGGGCTGCATTGGCTAAAGCCAATACCGTGATTGCCTTAAGTGCTTTTAAGAGTGCAGACATCCTAGAGGTAGCCGATGTCATTCTGCCAATCGCCCCCTTTACAGAAACTGTGTCTACTTTTGTAAATGCGGAAGGTCGCTCGCAAACTATTCAGCCAGCAGTGAAGCCCTTAGGCGATTCACGTCCAGCATGGAAAGTCTTACGGGTTCTCGGTGGATTATTGGATTTAGAGGGGTTCCTCTTCAATATGCCAGAAGAAGTATTGGGCGAAGCTCTTAGTGAAAACTACTGTACCAAGCTGAGTAATCAATCAACTGCAAGTGGTTTAACAAATACGAATTTAGTTCCATTGAGTGGTTTAGAGCGTTTATCGGATGTTGGTATTTATGCCGGCGATCAAATTGTGCGTCGTTCCTCTGCCCTGCAGTTAACGCGCGATGCTAAGCGTGGCAATCAAGTCGGCTTAGGTCAGACTCTCTTTACTGAGTTGGGTTTGAAGGATGGTGATTCTGTGCGAGTGACCCAGGGGAATCAGTCTGTAGATCTGCCTGTCACATTGGAGCCGAATTTAGTTAGTGGGGCTGTCAGAATTTCTGCGGGCACAATGGCTAGCGCTCAATTAGGATCGATGTTCGGTTCTTTAACGGTTACTAAGGCATAAGGAACGAGATGGAGCATTTCTTAAACCTCGTTACTACTCAAGGTGAGGCGATCTTTGGATCGCTATGGCCGCTGGTTTGGGCTTTGGTGCGTATTGTGATCATCGTATTGCCCATGTTTGCTGCTGTAGCTTATATGACGCTTTGGGAGCGTAAGCTGATCGGCTGGATGCATATCCGTCTTGGCCCTAATCGCGTTGGCCCATTGGGCTTGTTGCAACCCATTGCTGACGCATTGAAGTTATTGATGAAGGAGATTATTTCTCCAAGCCAAGCTAGTAAGGTACTTTATTTTATTGCGCCAGTGATGGTGATCATGCCCGCTTTTGCTGCTTGGGCTGTGATTCCCTTTCAAGCCAAATTGGTCTTGGCTGATGTCAATGCGGGCTTGCTCTATGTCATGGCCATCTCTTCTATTGGCGTTTATGGCGTCATCTTGGCAGGTTGGTCATCTAACTCCAAATACCCATTCCTCGGCGCGATGCGCGCTTCAGCCCAAATGATTTCTTATGAAATTGCGATGGGCTTCGCATTAGTTACTGTGTTATTGACTTCTGGCTCCTTAAACCTCAGTGCGATTGTGACTTCACAAGAGCAAGGTTACTTTGCCGGCATGGGCCTGAACTTCCTGTCATGGAACTGGTTGCCATTGCTACCCATGTTTATTATTTACTTTATCTCTGGTGTTGCTGAAACCAATCGACATCCATTTGACGTAGTGGAAGGGGAGTCAGAGATTGTTGCTGGTCACATGGTTGAGTACTCCGGTATGGCCTTTGCGATGTTCTTCTTGGCAGAGTATGCCAATATGATCTTGATCGCTGCTTTAGCTTCCACTATTTTCTTGGGTGGCTGGTTACCTTTTGTTGATTTACCAATCTTGCGCGATATCCCAGGCTTCTTCTGGTTATTTGCTAAAACATTCTTCCTCTTATCTTGCGTCATCTGGTTGCGTGCCACACTGCCACGTTATCGCTATGACCAGATCATGCGTTTGGGTTGGAAGATTTTTATTCCCATCTCTGTTTTCTGGGTGGTTGTCGTTGGCGCATGGGTTGTATCCCCATGGAATATTTGGAAATAAGTTGATCAATCATGTTTAAGAAAATTTCCCAATTCCTCGATAGTTTGATGCTAAAAGATATTCTGGTCGGTATGTCGATTACCGGCCGCTATCTCTTTAAGCCAAAAATTACCATTCAGTATCCAGAAGAGAAAACCCCACAGTCTGCTCGTTTTCGTGGTTTACATGCCTTGCGCCGATATGAAAATGGCGAAGAGCGTTGTATCGGTTGTAAATTGTGCGAAGCAGTTTGTCCGGCATATGCAATCACGATTGAAACTGCTGAGCGGGATGATGGTACGCGTCGCACCAGTCGTTATGACATTGACTTAACTAAATGTATTTTCTGTGGTTTCTGTGAAGAAGCTTGTCCAGTAGACGCGATTGTGGAAACTAATATTTTTGAGTATTTCGGTGATAAGCGCGGTGATTTGTACTTTACGAAAGAAATGCTGTTAGCAGTGGGTGATAAGTATGAAAAAGAGATTGCCGCTAGTCGCGTAGCTGATGCACCTTATCGTTAAGCGAAAACAGCAAAAATACATATGACATTTAATCCATCTACTCTATTCGCAGTATTCTTTTACGCCTTCGCTGGTCTTCTAGTGATCTCTGCTTTGCGTGTAGTGACTGCTCGCAACCCAGTTCATGCCGCCCTGTTTTTAGTGCTCGCTTTCTTTTGTGCCTCTGGTTTGTGGATGCTGCTCAAAGCAGAATTCCTTAGTCTGGCTCTAATCCTAGTTTATGTTGGCGCAGTGATGGTGCTCTTCCTTTTCGTCGTCATGATGTTAGATCTCGATATTGAGCATTTGCGTCGCGACTACAAGAAATTCTTACCAGTCGCGTTTTTGATGGGCGCTGTCATTGTTCTTGAATTATCGATTGTCTTAATCCGTAGCTTTATTGGGACAAATGCGCCAGTGCAGCCGATGCTAGAAGAGATGGCAACGAATAATACTCACGCCTTAGGCATGTTGATTTTCGTAGATTATGTTTATGCCTTTGAGGTTGCTGGTGTGATTCTATTGGTGGCTATCATTGCTGCTGTGGCCTTGACTTTGCGTAATCGCAAAGACGCTAAAACCCAAAACATTCATCAGCAAGTGAACGTCAACTCTGCGGACCGTATGCGCATCGTGAAGATGGATTCCGATATGGCTGCAAAGCAGGATAGTCGCGGAGAGAAGCAATGACAATTACTCTAGCTCACTACTTAGTGCTTGGCGCAATTTTATTTGCGACTAGCGTAGTCGGTATTTTCTTGAATCGCAAAAATGTCATCGTCCTCTTAATGGCGATTGAGTTAATGCTGCTCTCAGTGAACATGAACTTTGTAGCCTTTTCTCATTACCTAGGTGATATGGCTGGCCAAGTATTCGTATTCTTTATTTTGACTGTGGCTGCTGCTGAGGCAGCAATCGGTTTGGCAATTTTGGTTGTGCTCTTCCGTAAGGTAGACACCATTAATGCTGAAGACCTTGACCACCTAAAAGGCTAGTCATGCAATTGACCCTAACTCTTCCTGTTCTCTGCGCCATTCCCTTGGCGCCACTATTGGGCTCCATCATTGCCGGACTTTTTGGTACTAAATTAGGTGGTAACCGCATAGGTCAGGGTGCTAGCCAGTTCGTCACTATTCTTGGTGTGACGATCGCTTTTGTTCTATCTTGCTTTGTATTAGTGCAAGTCATGGATGGTTTTTATTTCAACGGTACTGTTTATCGCTGGATGCAGTTAGGTGAATTGAGTCTAGATATTGGCTTCTTGATTGATCCGCTGTCAGCGACGATGATGTGCGTGGTGACCTTTGTTTCTTTGATGGTCCATATCTACACCATCGGTTATATGAAAGGTGAGGAGGGTTATAACCGCTTCTTCTCCTATATCTCACTCTTTACCTTTGCCATGTTGATGCTGGTGATGAGTAATAACCTCTTGCAATTGTTCTTTGGCTGGGAGGCGGTGGGTGTAGTTTCCTATTTATTGATTGGCTTCTACTTTGAGCGTCAATCTGCTGTATTCGCCAATATGAAAGCCTTCTTAGTCAATCGTGTGGGTGACTTTGGTTTCATTCTCGGTATTGGTTTGTTATTGGCCAGTACGGGATCCATGAACTACGATGTCATCTTTGCACAAAACACAGCATTAGCTGCGCAAACTTTGCCTGGCACTAGTTGGAATTTAGTAACGGTTGCCTGTATCTGCCTCTTTATTGGTGCAATGGGTAAGTCAGCGCAGTTCCCATTACATGTTTGGTTGCCAGACTCTATGGAAGGTCCAACCCCCATCTCCGCCTTGATTCATGCTGCAACTATGGTTACAGCTGGCATCTTCATGGTGTCACGCATGTCGCCTCTATTTGAGTTATCGGATGTGGCCTTGAGTTTCATCTTGGTGATTGGCTCTATCACAACGCTCTTCATGGGTTTCTTGGGTGTTGTTCAAACCGATATCAAGCGAGTCATTGCTTATTCAACACTATCGCAACTAGGTTATATGACCATCGCATTGGGAGTTTCTGCTTATCCAGTAGCCATCTTCCATCTGATGACCCATGCGTTCTTCAAGGCGCTCTTGTTCCTTGGTGCGGGTAGCGTGATTTTGGGTATGCATCACGAGCAAGATATGCGCAAGATGGGTGGTCTGTGGAAGTACATGCCAATCACTTGCCTGATGATGCTCTTGGGTAGCTTGGCATTGATCGGTACACCATTTTTCTCTGGCTTCTATTCAAAAGACTCCATCATTGAGGCGGTAGCGGCCAGTCATATTCCTGGTTCTGGTTTTGCTTACTTTGCGGTTATGGCTAGCGTCTTTGTGACTGCCTTATATTCTTTCCGTTTGTACTTTTATGTGTTTCATGGAAAAGCACGTTGGGGTCATGCAGATACACATGAGCATCATGATCATGCAGAGCAGGGTGATGATCATGCGCACCATGACCACCATGGCTTGGCTCCCGGTCAGAAGCCTCATGAGTCTTCGCTTGTTGTGACATTGCCATTAATTCTATTGGCAATCCCATCTGTCATCATTGGTTTCTACACAATCACACCACTTTTATTCGGAACTTATTTTGGCGACTCCATCTTTATCGACATCGCTCGTCACCCCGTGATGAGAGAGCTTGAAGATGAATTCCATGGGCCAATTGCCATGGCTATCCACTCATTCACTTCGCCAGTGCTGCTCTTAGTTGCTTTAGGGACCCTCACCGCTGCGATTGGCTACCTTTGGGCTCCGAAGTTGCCGGGTGTGGTTGCGCAAGCATTGGCACCAGTCAAAAAACTCTTGGATAACAAATACTATCTAGATGATTTCAACCAAGCGGTATTCGCTAAGGGTTTGCTGTGGATCGGCGGTGTCCTATGGCATCGTGGGGATCAAAAAATCATTGACGGATTTATTGTTAACGGCAGTGCCTACTCGGTCGGGCGCTTTGCTGGCCTTATCCGCCATTTGCAATCCGGCTATCTCTATCACTATGCCTTCGCAATGATTGCGGGCTTAGCGGTGTTGTTAGCTTGGGTTTTATACGCTTACCTGCCTTTTGTTCGCTAGGCCTTTGTTACTTAAGTAGCCATTATGATTCTTTCATTCGCCATCTGGATCCCGATTTTTTTCGGCATCATTATTTTGTTCTACGGTTCAGAAAAGCCCTCTGCTGGAGTGCGTTGGCTGGCGCTCATTGGTGCAGTGCTCGGCTTCATCGCCACTTTGCCATTAGTCATTCAGTTTGATATTGCTAATCCTGGAATGCAGTTTGTTGAAAAGATGAGCTGGATTCCGCGTTATGACATTAACTACCACCTAGGTGTAGATGGCATCTCAGTATGGTTCATTGTTTTAACCGCATTTATTAATATTTTTGTGGTGATTGCTTCTTGGGAGTCCATTACTGCTAAGGTATCCCAATACATGGCTTCGTTCATGATCCTGTCTGGATTAATGATTGGCGTTTTTGCTGCGCTTGATGCTTTGCTGTTCTATGTGTTCTTCGAAGCAACTTTAATTCCGATGTACATCATCATTGGTGTGTGGGGCGGTCATAACCGAATCTATGCTGCATTCAAGTTCTTCTTGTATACCTTGCTTGGCTCCTTACTCACCTTGATTGCCATGCTGTACTTGTACAACGTGACCAATACTTTTGATATTCTGGCTTGGCAAAACGCTCGCCTGGATATCGTTGAGCAAATCCTTCTATTCTTTGCCTTCTTCATGGCGTTTGCAGTGAAGGTGCCTATGTGGCCCTTACATACTTGGTTGCCAGATGTTCACGTGGAAGCACCAACAGGTGGCTCTGTAGTGTTGGCTGCCATCATGTTGAAGTTGGGTGCCTATGGCTTCTTACGTTTCTCATTACCAATCGCTCCAGATGCAAGCCAATATCTTGGCCCATTCGTCATCTTCTTATCTTTGGTAGCGGTAATTTATGTTGGTGCAGTAGCTCTAGTTCAGAAAGACATGAAGAAGCTAGTGGCTTACTCCTCAGTAGCGCACATGGGTTTTGTAACCTTAGGTTTCTTCCTCTTTAGTCCTCTTGGTATTGAGGGCGGTATTGTGCAGATGATTTCTCACGGCTTTGTGGCTGGTGCGATGTTCCTTTCTATTGGCGTGTTGTATGACCGTATGCATACCCGTCAAATCGCTGATTACGGCGGTGTTGTCCATCGTATGCCTGCGTTCACGACATTTGCAGTCTTGATGGCAATGGCGAACTGTGGTCTGCCGGCTACTTCCGGTTTTGTTGGTGAGTTCATGGTGATTTTGGCTGCTGTGGATTACGACTTCGTGATCGGTATCTTAGCTGCTACCGCTTTGATTCTCAGTGCTGCCTACTCCTTGTGGATGGTCAAGCGTGTATTTTTTGGTGCGATTACCAATCAGCATGTTGAAGAGTTAAAAGACCTTAATGCACGTGAATATTTCATGATGGCGGTCTTGTCTATCTGCGTGATCGGTATGGGCGTCTATCCAAAGCCTTTTACCGACATCATTCATCCATCCGTGATAAATCTGTTACAGCACGTTGCTGTCAGCAAACTCTGAGTAAAAGCTAATGCAAGCATTCGACCTATACGCCATCCTGCCTGAACTCGTTTTACTAGTTGTCGCCTGTTTGTTGCTGGTGGCCAGTGTTTATGTGCCTGAGCGTCAGCCAGCTACTCCTGGAGTAGAGCAGGATATTTTCCATACTCCGCGTGGTGTTGGGTTTGTTTACTTCTTCTCGATTATTTTATTGGCGTATTTGATATTTGCATTTGTTGGTCGCATTGGTGAAGTACCTGTTGTGGCTATGAATGGCTTATTTCAGTCTGATCCACTCTCTAATTTGCTGAAGGCTTGTTCCTGCGGTGCAGTATTGGTGAGCTTGGTGTATTCCAAACAATATCTCACCGATCGCGCTTTGTTCCGCCCTGACTTTATTGTCTTAGTTTTGCTAGCGCTATTAGGACAGTGCGTATTGATCTCCGGGGCCAATCTTCTAACCCTCTATTTAGGTCTGGAATTGATGGCTTTGCCTACCTATGCTTTAGTGGCCATGCGCCATAGCAATGAAAAGAGTGTGGAAGCGGCCATTAAATATTTCATCCTCGGTGCCCTGGCATCCGGCTTCTTGCTCTACGGTATGTCGATGTTGTATGGCGTTACTGGCTCACTAGATTTAATTGAAATCTTCAGGACGGTTGCTGACCCCCGTGTAAATCATTTAGTGATGGCATTTGGTTTGGTATTTATTGTTTCTGGTTTAGCTTTTAAGTTAGGCGTGGTGCCTTTTCATATGTGGGTGCCTGATGTCTATCAAGGCGCACCTACAGCGGTAACATTGATTATTGCTGCTGCACCGAAGCTTGCGGCCTTTGCTTTGTTATTCCGTTTGTTGGTTAATACCCTCTTGCCATTATTGGGTGATTGGCAACCGATGCTGGTCTTATTGGCTATTTTGTCCTTGGTGATTGGTAACGTCACCGCAATCGCACAAACCAATATGAAGCGCATGTTGGCATACTCAGCCATTGCGCAAATGGGATTTGTCTTGCTTGGGATGTTGTCAGTATTTGACGACCACGCTTTTAGCGCCTCCCTGTTTTATGTGATCACGTATGCCTTGACTACCCTGGGAAGCTTCGGTTTCTTGTTGTTGTTGTCACGCAAAGGTCATGATTGCGAAACCATTGATGATCTTAAGGGTTTGAATAAGCGCCATCCATGGTTTGCCTTTATTGGCTTAGTGATGATGTTCTCCTTAGCAGGTATTCCGCCAACCGTAGGCTTTGCAGCTAAGCTTGGCATACTGGAAGCCTTGGTTGATGGCGAGCATACTTTCTTGGCTGTGATTGCCGTTCTCGCCTCACTCATTGGTGCCTTTTATTATCTAAGGGTCGTCAAGGTGATGTATTTTGATGAGCCAAAAGAAGGGCATGCTTTGGAGATTTCTGGATCAGGATTTGCTCGTGGCTTATTGAGTCTGAATACAGTGTTTGTCTTGGCATTGGGAATCCTCCCTGCGGGCCTGATGACTGTTTGCCTAGATGCGATGCGCCGCACTTTATTGGGTTCTTAGCGCGCAATTAAAGAAAGTGGCGATGAAGGGCTCCGAATTAGGAGCCTTTTTGTTTTCGGTCATCTGGGTTTTGTAAGATAGTGGTACACAATACGAAAGAGATGTTATGACTGAAAAATCATTCAAAGACTTGCCGCTGGGAGATGCGCATTTGAAAGAAGAGCGTCTCTCTGGAGAAGATATCTATGGCGGTATCTTTTTGAACATGAAGCGAGATCAAGTCAGCTTGCCCGATGGCAATCAGGCGATTCGGGAATATCTCACTCATCCTGGTGCAGTTGCTATTCTGGCTATATTGGATGATGGCAGGGTGCTCTTGGAGCGCCAATATCGCTATCCCATTGCGAAGGCCTGTTTGGAGATTCCAGCGGGTAAATTGGATCCAAACGAAGATCATCTGGTATGTGCAAAACGGGAATTAGCAGAAGAAACTGGTTATACGGCCCAAAAGTGGAGTTTTATTCGTCGCATCCATCCGGTGATTTCCTATTCGACAGAGTTTATTGATATCTACTTGGCTGAGGGCTTGACCTCCGGTAAAAGCCATCTGGATGAGGAAGAGTTTTTGGATGTATTTGCTGCGCCACTAGAGCAGCTTTTGGAGTGGGTAGAGCAGGGCGAAATCACGGATGTTAAAACCACCATAGCAACTTACTGGTTAGATCGCTATAGAAGGGGTTTAGTGAGCCCTAAGCCGATCGGCTAATCACCTCATCATCCTATAAAATAGGGCTATTGAATTTAGTACTTTTGCCCCGATATAGGTCTTATGAAAGTTTATAACCTCGCTTGCCCACTGAATCATCGCTTTGAGGGATGGTTCGCCTCAGAAGAGGATTGCCTTGCGCAGCAAGACAAAGGAATGCTGGCATGTCCGATTTGCGATAGTACGGAGATTGCTCGGATGCCATCAGCCCCGCATATTGCTAAATCGAGCTCTAGTAAAGAGACAGGCGCCTCCACTGAGCTTACTGTTGCTCCTGCTGAAGCAATAGGTCAGGGTAGTGTTACTGGCGCTATCAGCGGTGATGTGGTTGCTCTGGCCGGTAGGGATCATTCTCAATTAGAGGCCCAGGTTCAAGCGGCCTTTCTAAAAGGGATGCGTGAGCTGATGGGGCGTTCTGAGGATGTTGGCAATTCTTTTGCTGAAGAGGCTAGAAAAATTCATTACAAAGAGACTCCTGAGCGCAGTATTCGGGGGCAAACCACGCTAGATGAGGCCGAAGCTTTGCGTGAAGAGGGAATTGAGGTCATGGCCATGCCCATGTTGCCCGCCTTCAAAAATACCCTGCAGTAGCCAGCTACACGCCAATTCCCCTATACTTGGCATGCACCCAGAATCTGGGTAAAACAAGTCAATACGATAGGAGAAATACCCATGAAACGCTTTTTTCTGGCATTGTTTGCCGCTGTTTTGGCGCTCACCATTGTGGCTTGTTCTAAGTCTCCGAATTCAAAAGAAATCAAAGTGGCTGTTTCTCCTGCATCTCCCCCGATGTTGTTTGATGACAAAGGCCAGATTGTTGGGGTGGATATGGATATTTTCCAGGGCTATTGCCAATCCCGCGGCTGCACTCTGAAAGTGACGCCCTACGATTGGGCTGGTATGTTGGGTGCCGTGTCCAGTGGTCAGGCTGATGTCGCTTTCTCGGGTATCTCTATTACTGATAAACGTAAAGAGGTGATGGATTTTTCTCAGCCTTACTATGACAATGCTTGGCATCTCGTGAGCCTGAAGAATAAGAATATTCAGATTACGGATTTGAATCAGCTCAAAAAATACTCGATTGGCTATCCGCGTGGTATGGCTTACGATGACCTCATTAAGAATGAGCTAGAGCCAAAAGGCTACTACTCTTTGAGTAAGGTCAAACTCTATCCTTCTTATGCTGAGGTGATTACCGATCTTCAAAATGGCAATTTAGATCTCGCCTTTATTGAGGAGCCCGTATTTCTGAATTATGAAAATAAACTGAAATTGCCGATTCAGAGTAGCTATGTATTTAAAGGCTTTGATAAGCTTGGCTTTGCTTTTGCTAAGGGCTCTAAGTTACGCGATGACTTTGATAAATATCTCAATGAGCTTGGCCCAGAAAAAATGAAAGCAACGCTTGATAAGTGGATGAAGTAAGTCCATCTCGCTTTAACAACTGCAACAACTTTAAGCCGTAGTCGAAAGCCTGCCCTGTGACTTTTCTGGATATTCTTACCCAGTTAGCTCAGGGCATTTCTTATACGGTTCTGGTAACGCTAGTTTGCTCCCTTACAGGCTTGGTAGTGGGGCTAACCTTGTCCAGTTTGCGGCGTCTCAATATAGTCTGGCTCACCCCGCTGATTGATTGCTACACCTATGTGTTTCGTGGCGTACCCGTATTGGTCCTGCTCTTCATGGTGTATTTTGGCTTACCAGGGGTCGGCTTTAAAGTGCCCCCATTGGTGGCAATGGCGCTTAGCTTAGGTTTGGTTGCCTCTGCTTATTTGGCTGAAGTTTTTCGGGGCGCCTTTAACTCGGTCGATCCAGCAGAAGTGATTGCTGCTCAAGCGATGGGCATGACGCGTATACAGGTGCTCAGGTTTATTGAGTTGCCACAAATGCTCCGATTCTCTGTACCCGGTATGGTGAATGAGTTCACCTCGGTGTTGAAGTATTCTCCATTTGCTTATACCGTTGGCATCCCTGAAATCACCAAACAGGCGATGACGCTGACCTCCACCACTCTGCGTGGCATCGAGGTCTATTTAGCGGTGGGTATTCTGTATTTTGTGATTTACCGAATTTGTTTACTCGGCGTACAAGTGCTGAGTAAGCGCTTCCAAATTCCAGGGATGAGTCCGGCATGATTCTGCACATAACTTTGTTAAAAGAGGTTGGTACGTGACACTAATTCAAGTAAGGGATTTGGTTAAAGAGTTTGATGGGCAAACTGTCCTATCCAAAATCAACCTCGATCTGCAGGAGGGTGATGTCCGCGTATTAATGGGTGCATCGGGTTCAGGTAAGTCTACTTTATTGCGCTGTCTTAATCGCCTAGTAGAACCCACATCTGGATCCATTATTTTTAGAGGTAAGGAAGTATTAGACCCCAGTGTGGATGTCAGAGAGCTACGCAAGCAAATCGGTTTCGTATTTCAGCAATTTGCTTTGTATAGTCATCTGACTGTTTTAGATAATGTGTCCCTAGGTTTACGTAAGCTACACAAGATGGGTAAAGCTGAGGCTAAGGAGCGGGCCTTGCTTGAGCTATCCCATTTTGAGATGACATCACATCAAGATAAATATCCCTCACAGCTTTCCGGGGGTCAGAAGCAGCGAGTAGCTATTGCCCGCGCACTTGCTATGGATCCTGCAGTATTGGTTTTAGACGAGCCTACCTCAGCGCTCGATCCTGTTATGTCTAGGGATGTGGCGGACCTCATTAATCGTTTGCATAGCGAAGGTATTACGATGATCTGCGTCACACATGATCTCAACTTGGCGCGCAATATTGCGGATACCGTCATGTTCTTAGATCACGGCGTGATTCGTGCTGATGATCGTATTGAGGTGTTGAGCCAACATTCTGATCTAGTAATTAAAGCTTTTTTTGGTGCCGAGGAAAAGCGCTGATGGGGGGGTGGTCATCCTTTATTCGTGATCTCACGGAGCAAATGCCCTTGATTTTGACTGGGCTGGTTAATACCTTGCAGTTAGCGGGATTGATCAGTGTTTCTGGATTACTTCTAGGAATTGCGGTGTTTTATCTGACGCTGAGTAAAAATAAGTATGTGCGTAGTGCTATCAATGGCTATATTTCTTTCTTTATTGGGATGCCTTTAATCGTTTTATTATTCTTAATGTATTACGGCTTACCGCAGTGGGGTGTGAGGCTTTCACCTTTCACAGTAGCTTTTATTGGCTTTACATTTAATGTGGCTGCTTACAATGCAGCTTATCTGAAGACAGCATTTAATGGCCTTGATAAAAGCCAGCTTGAGGCAGCGAGTGCTCAAGGGTTTAATGCTTTGCAAATCTTTCGCTTAATTACTTTGCCGCAAGTGATTCGGCTTTCGATTCCGGCACTGACCAATCAAGTCATTGCTAACCTGAAGGATAGTTCCGTAGCTTTTTTAATTCAGTACACCGAGTTCTTTGCTCGTTTACAAGAATTGGCTGCTACGAACTTCCAATTCTTCAAGGCATACTTATTGGCAGCCTTAGTCTACCTAGCCTTGGTATCAGTGATCGTGCTATTTGCCCGTGCTATCGAGCGGCGCTACTTTATCCCTACTTAGTCATGCCAATCAGACAATAAAATAGCGACCCGTAGGCCGCCATTTTTTTGACTTACTAATTACTTCGATTACTTCGAAGTCGGCATCACAAACTCTGCGCCCTTATCAATGCTCTCAGGCCAGCGCTGCATCACACTCTTTTGTTTGGTGTAGAAGCGAACACCTTCTTTGCCGTAGGCATGCATATCGCCAAAGAGTGACTTTTTCCAGCCACCAAAGCCATGCCAAGCCATTGGAACCGGAATAGGTACATTAATACCCACCATGCCTACTTGTACGCGGCGCGCAAACTCGCGGGCAATATTGCCATCGCTGGTAAAGCAGGCAACTCCATTACCAAACTCACAGGAGTTCACCAGGTTTAAGGCCTCAGTAAAGTTGGCAACGCGCATACAAGAAAGTACTGGTCCGAAGATTTCTTCCAAGTAGATCTTCATGTCTGAGGTCACGCCATCAAAGAGGGTGCCACCAATAAAAAAGCCCCTGTCATGACCAGGCACCTTTAAACCGCGACCATCTACAAGCAGCTTGGCACCCGCAGCAACCCCACTCTCAATGTAACCAGTAATACGATCTAAGGCAGCTTTGGTAACGATTGGACCCATCTCAGCATCGAGCTCCATTCCGTTCTTCACCTTGAGGGTCTTGGCGCGTTCAATGAGTTTTGGCATGATTTTTTCAGCAACATCACCAACTAAGACTGCTACTGAGATTGCCATACAGCGCTCACCAGCAGAACCATATGCCGCACCAATTAAGGCGTCGATGGTTTTCTCGATATCGGCATCAGGCATCACCACCATGTGGTTCTTTGCGCCACCCAAAGCTTGGGAGCGCTTACCAAAGTGAGCACAACGCTCATAGATATAGTTTGCAATTGGGGTCGAACCAACAAAGCTGACTGCTTTGACATCGGGATTCTCAATCAAGGCATCAACAGCCTCTTTGTCACCCTGAACAACGTTAAAGACTCCATCAGGCAGGCCAGCGTCTTTAAGAAGCTTGGCCATAAAGAGAGAGGCCGATGGATCAGTGGGGCTTGGCTTGAGGATGAAGGTGTTGCCACAAGCAATTGCGACGGGGAACATCCACATGGGTACCATGACGGGGAAGTTAAATGGTGTTATGCCTGCGACAACTCCCAAAGGCTGGCGCATGACCCAGTTATCAATATCGGTGGAGACTTGTTCAGTGTAATCACCCTTGAGGAGCTCCGGTATACCGGTAGCAAACTCAACAATTTCAATTCCGCGCGTGACTTCACCTTGAGCGTCAGTAAATACCTTGCCGTGCTCGGCAGTAATCATGGCAGCGAGTTCGTCGCGATTGGCATTTAATAACTCAAGGTACTTAAACATGATGCGTGCACGACGCAATGGGGATGTCTGACTCCAAGTCTGAAAGGCTGTTTGGGCATTGGCTACGACCTCATCTACCTCTTTACGGCTAGCTAGAGCTACGCGCCTGGCAACAGCCCCAGTAGAGGGGTTAAATACATCGGCAAAGCGGCCATCCTTAGGATTGACTAGCTTACCGCCAACATAATGGCCAACATCTTCTTTGGATTCAAAGGCTTGGGGTGCACTCATAGTATTTTGCTTGATATTTTCTTAATTAGTTTTAGGTTCAGTAAAGGCGCTTGAGCTATATTGCCCGCAACTTTATGCTCTCGTTTATCCTACTACCTCTATTTTATCGCTTTCGCTAGTTTTACGCTATTTAGCCCTAAAGGTATGTAAATGAGTCTGTTATTTTCTAGTTTTGCCTTAAGCTCCCCTAGAGGGCCTCTAACCCTTTCAAACCGCGTGGTTGTGGCACCAATGTGCCAGTACTCTGCAGTCAATGGAGAGGCCCAAGATTGGCATTTGATGCACTGGGGCAACCTTCTCAATAGTGGAGCAGGATTGTTCATTATTGAAGCGACTGGTGTCACGCCAGAGGGGCGTATTACGCCTGCTTGCCTTGGCTTATGGGATGACCGAACAGAATCTGCCTTGAAGGATAAGCTCACTAGAGCCCGCAAGTTGGCTCCAGCCACCCCCGTATTTATCCAGCTAGCGCATGCTGGGCGTAAGGCCTCTAGTGCGACCCCTTGGGCTGGTGGTCAATTGCTCTCCAAGGAGCAGGGCGGCTGGGACACGGTTGCTCCATCAGCTATTCCACAGTTGAAGGATGAGCGTTTACCGCACGAGCTCTCAAAAGTAGAGTTAACCGAATTGGTTTCAGCATTTGTGGTCGCGGCACAGCGATCTGAACGGATTGGGGTTGATGGCATAGAGCTCCATGGTGCCCATGGTTATCTATTGCATCAGTTTTTGTCACCGATCGCCAATCAACGTACCGACGAGTATGGCGGCTCTTATGAAAACCGCATTCGCTTTCCTTTGGAATTATTCAAGGCAGTGCGTGCTGCTTATCAGGGCGTATTGGGTATTCGTATTTCGGCAAGTGATTGGATTGAGGGTGGCTGGACGCCTGATGAGACCGCTGATTTTGCCACTCGGTTAAAGCCTTTGGGATGCGATTTTGTACACATCTCTTCCGGCGGAATTTCTCCATTGCAAAAGATTGCCATTGGACCAAATTATCAAGTGCCATTTGCCAAAATTATTAAAGATAGGTCTGGTATTCCGACGATGACCGTTGGTCTTATTACCAAGCCTGAGCAGGCTGAAGCTATTTTGCAGGCAGGCGATGCAGATTTAATTGCATTAGCCCGCGCATTTTTATTTAAGCCAAGATGGGCTTGGGAGGCTGCTGCAGTCTTGGGTGGTACCGTTCCCTCTAATGAGCGTTACTGGCGTTGTCTGCCACGTGAGGCGCAAGTGATTTTTGGGGATGTCAAAGTAGGGCAGCGATAATTAATCCTGAGTAATAATAAATATTGAAATTAGCCATAGAGATCTGGAGATGAATATGAAAAAAAGCATGAATATAAGTGCAAAAATAAGCACAAAGACAGGCAGCATCATTTGCGCTTATTTAGCTTTCATGAGTTTTGCATTAGGGACTAGTTTTGCTCATGCGCAATCTTTTCCAGATCGTCCGATTTCCTTGGTGGTTCCCAATCCACCCGGTGGTTTAGTGGATACCTCAGCGCGTTTATTAAGTGAGCCATTGACACGCGTCATTGGGCAGCCGGTTATCGTAGATAACAAACCTGGAGCGAGTGGCAACACCGCCTATCAGTTTGTAGCTAAAGCAAAGCCAGATGGCTACACCTTACTCATCTCCTACTCTGGTTACCATGTAGGCAATCCCTCTTTGATGGATAAATTACCTTGGGATCCGATTAAAGATTTTTCTCCGATTGCACTCCTCACGGTTTCTACAAACGTGATTGCAGTACACCCATCTGTACCCGTTAATAATCTAAAGGAATTGATTGCCTATGCCAAGGCCAATCCTGGAAAGCTCAATTACGCTTCTCAGGGTAATGGCTCTGTATCCCATATCGGCACGGAGATATTTAAGCAAAACACAGGTATTGATCTTGTTCATATTCCTTATAAAGGTTCTGGCCCTGCAATTCAGGATGTATTGGCTGGCCAGATTCAGGTCTTTATTACTACTCCGCCATCAGTCATGCAGCATGTTCAAAGTGGCAAGCTAAAAGGTTTGGCGGTAACGGGTAAAAATCGTCATCCTGGCATGCCTAATGTACCCACTACTGCTGAGGCAGGATTGCCTTCATTCCAATTGGAATCCTGGGTGGCCTTGTATGCTCCAGCAGGCACTCCAGAGCCAGTAGTTGCGAAGCTTACCGAGTCTGTGAAGAAAAGCTTGGCTTTATCTGAGGTAAAAGAGCGCGCGGATAGTGCTGGTGTGGAGTTGCGTTATCTCACGCCCACAGCGACGGATGCTTTGCTCAAAAAAGAATTACCTTATTGGGATAAAGCAATCAAGTCAGCCAACATTAAGCTAGATTAAATCCCTCCACTCCACTTTTATATTTTTGCACTGAATAATCCACAGATGAAGCAACACGCCGTACGAGAATCCTGGCTGGAAGATGCCGTAAAACATTTAGTACCCGTGTTTTCTAAAGCGGGGTACGCCATTCCACCAGTACGGGTATCTTGCGGTTTTCCAGCTTCAAGTAGTCCGAGAACTACGCTGGGCCAATGTTGGCCGCGCGAACGCTCTGGTGGCGGTGTCAATGAGATTTTTATCTCCCCTAAGATAGATGATCCCGTTCAGCTTCTAGACACCTTAGTACACGAGCTTTGTCATGCTGTAGATGATTGCTTTAGTGGTCATGGGGAAGACTTTAAGGGCATTGCTCAGACCGTTGGTTTGGAAGGGCCTGCCAGAATGGCTCATGCTACCGAAGAGCTTATGGTGCGTTTGATGATGATTAGCCAAGAGCTCGGCCCATACCCACACCAAGCGATTGTTTTTCCGCCACCAAGACCAAGTAATGCTAGTCGGAACAAGGCGAAATGTGCTCAGTGCGGATATGAAGTGACTTTACTGAAGAAGTGGGCAACCTATGGTGCCCCCATTTGCCCTAAAGACAATATTCGTATGCAAGAAGCAGTCATCGAAACGATTGAAAATACGACTGAACACGATACAGCATCTGTTACGGGCTCTAAACCCAAGCCGGATGAGATCCGCCGTGCAATTAGCTAGCTAATTTTTATTAAAACCACCAACACTATGAGACTTTAAAAATGAGTACAAAGAAACCTGTTAAGAATCCAAAAATTGCAGTGATTGCTGGCGATGGCATCGGAAAAGAAGTGATGCCAGAGGGTATGCGAGCACTAGAAATTGCCAATCAAAAATTTAATATTGGCATGCAGTTTGACCACTTTGATTTTGCTAGTTGCGACTACTATCTCAAGCACGGCAAGATGATGCCGGACGATTGGTTTGATACTCTGATGAAGTACGACGCCATTTTCTTTGGTGCAGTGGGTATGCCCAGCGTTCTGCCGGATCATATTTCACTATGGGGTAGCTTAATTCAATTCCGCCGCTCCTTTGATCAATACGTCAATTTGCGACCAGTGAGATTATTGCCGGGCGTTCCTTGCCCGCTTGCGAATCGTAAGCCAGGTGATATTGACTTCTTTGTAGTACGAGAGAACACTGAAGGTGAGTACTCTAGCGTCGGTGGAAAAATGTTCCCCGATACCGATCGAGAATTTGTTGTTCAAGAATCGGTATTTACACGCCATGGGGTTGATCGTATTCTGAAATACGCCTATGACCTAGCTCAAAGTCGCCCGAAAAAACATTTAACTTCAGCTACCAAATCAAATGGTATCGCTATCACTATGCCGTACTGGGATGAGCGAGTTGAGGCAATGGCTAAGCAATTTCCAGGAGTAAAAACCGATAAATACCATATTGATATTTTGACGGCTCAATTTGTGATGAATCCTGATCGCTTTGATGTGGTAGTTGCAAGCAACTTATTTGGCGACATTCTTTCTGACTTGGGTCCTGCGTGCGCCGGTACGATTGCCGTTGCCCCATCTGGCAGTATTAATCCAGAAGGGAAGTTCCCATCTCTATTTGAGCCTGTTCACGGATCTGCGCCTGATATCTTCGGCAAGATGATCGCTAATCCGATTGGTCAAATCTGGAGTGGGTCAATGATGTTAGATCATCTAGGCTATCCGGAAGCAGGCTTAGCCATCTTTAACGCAATCGAGCGGGTGTTGGTAGCTGGTGGAGCTCCAATGACGCCAGATCTAGGCGGCACTGGCAAAACCGATGACATGGGTAAGGCTATTGCAGCGGCTATTTAATTTAAAACTCAGTAAATTGAAAAGCTGAGTTTTAGTTAGCCACACTTAAAGGACTCCATACGGGGTCCTTTTTACTTGCCTTAGCAATCTCGGCCAAAATCTTCTCATGTAGCTGGCAGTCATCCTCACTAGCCATAACCAGTTTGAAGTTTGTGGGTAAGGCTTTCATATGACCAGAGGCATCAGTACCCACGGTGTAGTCGATGAGATCAATTGATAGATCCTCTTGACCCCGCGTCATTGCTACATAGACCTCGGCTAACAGCTGCGCGTCTAGCAAAGCGCCGTGCAAGGTGCGATGTTGATTGCTGATTGCGAATCGTTCACAGAGCGCATCAAGCGAATTGCGCTTACCAGGAAACATTTGCCGAGCATCTAAGAGGGTGTCGGTAATTTTTGCAGCCAGCCCTCGAAAAGAAGGGCGCTTTAGCAAAGCAAATTCGTTGTCTAGGAATCCCAAGTCAAACGCTGCGTTATGAATCACTACTTCCGCGCCATCAACAAACTCAATGAGATCTTCAACGATATTGGCAAATACTGGCTTATCGGATAAGAATTCACGTGAGAGACCATGCACTGCAAAAGCCCCAGCATCAATATCTCGCTCAGGATTAATGTAGTGATGAAAGGTGCGGTCTGTTAGGCGACGACCCACCATTTCCACGCAGCCAATCTCGATGATCCGATCGCCTGTAGCTGGATTAAGGCCGGTAGTTTCGGTATCGAGAATCACTTGACGCATTAGATGCCTTCCAGTGCAGACGGAGGAATTTCCTTAGGACCTGTACCTGCATATTTATCTAAATAGAGATAAATCACGGGGGTAATGATTAGGGTAACAAACTGCGAGAAGATTAATCCGCCAGCAACGCTAATACCAAGCGGTTGACGTAATTCAGCGCCAGCACCAATACCAAAGGCGATGGGGAGAGCGCCCATTAAAGCGGCGAATGTCGTCATCATGATGGGGCGAAAGCGCAAGATACAGGCTTCACGAATAGCCTTTTCTGGTGTCATGCCTTGGTTACGTTGTGCATCCAAGGCAAAGTCAATCAACAAGATCGCATTCTTTTTCACAATACCAATCAAGAGCAAGATACCAATCGAGGCGATGATAGTGAGCTCGAAACCAAAGAGACGCAGTGATAGGATAGCGCCAATCGCTGCGGAGGGAAGTCCTGCCAAGATGGTTAGTGGATGAATATAGCTTTCGTATAGAACGCCTAGCAAGATGTAAATAACACCCAAGGCAGCTAATATCAAAATAACTTGACCGGATTGATTATTTTTAAAGACGGCAGCATCGCCACCATAGCTTGTAATAATCGATTGTGGCAATTCAATGGCTTTAGTAAATTCTTCAATCTTCTTAGTGGCATCCCCAAGAAATACATCAGGAGCTAAGTTAAAGGAGAGCGTGACCGCAGGAATTTGGCCTTGATGGTTGACGGCTGTTGGTCCAATGGTCCTTGTAAAGCTAGCCAGACTAGAGAGCGGGATAAGCTTATCGGTAGCACGACCACGAACAAATATTTTATTTAGATCTGTCTCGTATTGACGATCTTCTTGGGCTGCTTCAAGGATGACATAGTAGGTATTGACGGGGGTATAAATCGTAGATACCTGCTTTTCCCCAAAGGAGTTATATAGAGCAGAGCGAACATCTGTCATGTTGACGCCTGCGCTCGCTGCTTTTTCTCGATCGATGTTAATTTTTACATTAAGACCTTTGAGCTGTGAATCACTTGTAACATCCCTGAATATTGGATCGGAACGCATCTTCTGCATCAATTTATCCGCCCATTCATTGACACCCTCGAAGCCAACGCTTTGAAGCGTAAATTGATAACGGCTTTTACTCGATCGTCCGCCTAGTTGAAGATTTTGTACAGGGCGCATGTAAACCTGGAGCCCCGGAACTTCTCTAAATTTTGCCCTGAGACCTTCCATTACTTTGGACATCTTTGCGCGATCAGATTTCGGCTTCAGGATGATGAAAATACGTCCCGTATTACCGCCTGAGCTAGCTCCACCCCCCACTACTGAGATTGAGCTATTCACATTAGGATCGGCGCTAACAATCGCAGCTGCTTGATCCTGTAATTCCAGCATTGCTCTAAAAGAGATGTCTTCAGAAGCTTCTGTGGTGGCTTGTATTTGCCCGATATCCTCTTCTGGGAAGAAGCCTTTCGGACTATTGGCAAACAAAATGATCGTGATTGCGAAAGAGGAGATAGCGCCCCAAAGAACTTTTTTTCGATTCCGCAAAGCCATATCGAGAAAGTGAACATAGGTCCTCAAGGTCCAATCGAAGCCGCGATCAAAATACTTGTTGATTGCATACTCTTTAGCATGCACCCCGGGTTTTGGAAGATAGCGACTACAAAGCATCGGCACAACCGTCAGTGAGACGATGGCTGAAACCAAGATGGAGAGGGAGACCACTACCGCAAACTCTCTAAAGAGTAAGCCAATGGGCCCGGCCATAAAAAAGAGCGGAATAAAAACTGCTACCAAAGAGATGGATATTGAAATGATGGTGAAACCCACTTCTTTGCTTCCCTTGAGCGAAGCTTTGAGGGGGTCCATACCATCCTCAATATGGCGCATGATATTTTCTAAGACAACAATCGCATCATCAACGACTAAGCCGACTGCAAGTGTGATCCCCAGTAGTGAGATGTTATCTAGACTATAGCCAAAGAAGTACAGCAAAAAGAAGGCGCCAATCAACGATATTGGCAGGCTAATGGAGGGGATGATCGTTGCGGAAGCGTGCTTAAGAAATAAGAAAATGACCAAGACAACTAAAAGAACAGTGAGAGCCAGAGTGATATTAACGTCATGGATCGCTTCGATGATCGATAAGGAGCGGTCATTCAAGAGTTGAAGCTTGACGGATTCAGGCATCTGTTTCTGAAGTTCGGGTAACAAGGCCTTAACCGATTTCACGACTTCTACGGTATTTGCGCTAGGCTGCCTTAATACGGCAATAGCAATAGATCTCTCACCATTCGCACTGGCAAAACTCTTTACATCCTCGTAGCTCTCCAAAACCTCAGCAACATCTTTGAGATAAATGGGTAAACCGTTTCTTTGAGTAATGATGAGATTCGCGAACTCCTCGGGCCTGACTAGTTGAGGATTTGCATAAATAGTAATTGCCTGACGGGGTCCATCTAGCACTCCAACGGGGCTATTTGAGTTCGCTTTATTAATCGCACTAGCGACGTCATCAACTGTTAAGTTGCGATTGGCCAAGGCATCTGGACGCACCCGGACGCGGACTGCATATCGTTTGGCGCCATAGACCAATACCTGAGCAACGCCACTAATAGTTGAGAGGTTGGGAGAAAGGAGATTTTCAGCAAAGGCATTGAGTTCAGAAAGACTGATAGATGGAGACTGCATACGCACCACAAGTACCGGAGTATCTGCTGGATTTATTTTCCGGTAGGAGGGGGGAACCGTCATTTCAATTGGGAGGCGCTTTTGCGCTCTGAGCAGAGCGGCCTGGACATCAACCGCTGCTTTATCAATATCGCGATTGTTATTAAATTCCAGGGTAATGCTGGTGCTGCCTAAAAAGTTCGTCGAGCTAATAACGGTGATGCCGTCAATGGTCGAAAATTCTTTTTCTAGTGGCAGTGCAACCGCAGAGGCCATATTTTCCGGAGATGCGCCTGGTAGTGATGCGCTGACCGAAATGATCGGTGTATTGAAGCTTGGAAGGGCAGCTACTGGAATATTAAGGTAGGCGATACTTCCCGCGACAACGGTTGCTACTGAAAGCAAAACCGTCATTACGGGGCGCCGAATACATAATTCGGAGAGCGTCATTTTTTGTCTGGCACTGAAGTGGTTGTTGGGGTGGCAGGTGCCGCGGAAGTTGCTGGTGCTTTAGTCTTTTCTTTTGCCTCACGCACTTTGCTGCCTGGACGCAAATTTTGCTTACCCTCGATCACAACTTTATCGCCAGATTCAATACCGCTCACTACTGCATTGCCTTGGTATTCATAAATCACTTTGACGGGCTTAGAGACCGCCTTGCCATCTTTATCAACGATGTATACGATCTTGCCTCTTGGGTTCATGATGACCGACTGCGATGGAACTGTAAGAGCATCCTTAAGATTGCTAGCTACTAATGAAATACGCGCAAATTGACCAGGCAAGAGTGTCATAGAGTCGTTAGGTATCTGTGCTTTGATGCGCACAGCAGCTATAGATGGATCAACTTGGTTGTCTATGACTAACACTTTGCCCTCATAAGTTCTCTTACCTAAATCACCTACAGTGACCTTAACGGTAAGTGGCTCTCCATCGAGTTGATTCTCAAGCAGTATAGGAATATCTTTTTCAGGAATAACAAATTGAACATTAATCGGGTTCAATTGCGTAATGGTGACCATCGAGCCGACGCTGGAAGTTGCGGTAGAGCTAGTTGCGGTTGTCACTACGTTACTAGCCTGAACTAGGGAGCCAGGGAAAACGTTCACGATACCCGCACGGCCCGTAATCGGTGAGCGAATAGAGTCAAAGGACAATTGCACTTCAGCTGAGCGTGCGGCAGCTCGTGCGGATTTGGAATTAGCCAAAGAGGTTTCTAGGCCAGCCTGAGAAATAAAATTTTTCGCAACCAATTCTTTTGCTCGTAGATATTGCTTTTCAGAGTCATCTGCTAAGGCCTTTAGTTTCTCGTAATTCGCTCTATCGTTTCGATCGTCGAGTGTAAAGAGCAGTTGACCTGCTTTGACCTCTTCCCCATCCTTGACGTGAATCTTGGCAACCGTATTGGTGACCATAGGGCGGATATCCACAATGCTGTTACTCACAATAGTGCCGGTTGCCTCAATGACAAGAGGAATTTCTTTTTTCTCAACTACAACTGTTGTGACAGTGACGGCTCCGCCAGCTTTTTCTGGGGCGGGAAAAAAGTAGTCGTAGGTTTTTAACCCAACGAACAAAATGATCAACACAATCAAAATTCGCCATTTGTATTTCAGGGTAAACGCCTTAACCGTGGAATAGTTTAATTTCTTGAGCTTTCCCAGGTATGGGGAAATCTTCCCCCAAAGGCTGCTTGAGCGAGCCTTGATCCAATTTATGAGCTTAGGAAGAGTGGCGACTGCTTTATCGAGTGCTGATTCAATTTTTGACACGGTCTCGGTTTTTCTTTGTTCTATATGGGTTAACAGTTAATACTGCACCAGATTGGAGTGGAAACATTCTCTCATAAGACCGTTAAAAACGGGTTAGCCACTAGAGCTTAGGTCTAGGGTAAAAATTCCATTACCCCCTTATTTGCGAGCAAATCAGCAAGCTCATTTCCAGGATGGCCGTTATGCCCACGGACCCAATGCCAAGAAATCTGGTGATTCGGGATTAAAGCATCTAATTCTTGCCATAAATCCGCATTTTTGACGGGATCTTTGCTGGCAGTCTTCCAACCCCTTTTTTTCCAGCCTTCCAGCCATTCAGTAACCCCTTTTTGGACATATTGGGAGTCAGTCCAGAGCTCTACAGAGCTGGTTTGTTTGAGGGCTCGAAGCGCATGGATAACAGCGCTAATTTCCATGCGGTTATTGGTAGTGTGCTCAGCACCCCCATGCAGGTGTTTTTCGTAGCCGCCGGAGCGCAGAACAGCACCCCAGCCGCCAGGTCCCGGATTGCCTTTGCAGGCACCATCGGTATAAATGACGATATGGGGGAGTGTTTTGGTCTCGGACATGGTGTTAATTTACTTGGTCTTGCTGATTCGCCGAATTTTGACGGCTTTCAGCGGCAGGGCTTAATTGCGTCATTGCAGGGATCCGCAAGCCCTGTGCCTTACCAATCAGGCGTACCCCTTGCTGACGCTTAATGGCCGAAACAAGGAAAACAGCCCCAAAAATTGGCCACCAGCGATTACCCGCGGGTTCCATGAAATCCATTCTGGCCATACCCGACTCTCCAGTTAGCGGAAGCTTATAGCATCCAAAGTGACCGCGATCTAGGGAGAAGTTCAGAAGTTGTAGCCAGTCTTTAATGCGCAGAAGGCCAATAAATTGCCCATTTCTGGGTAAATAAGGGCTGCCGATGAGCCTGCTGAGATATTGGCGCATTCCCCAAAGACTGGCTGGATTAAATCCAGAAATGATCAAACGACCTTCAGGACGCAGAACACGTTCTACCTCGCGCAGAATTTGATGGGGGTCGGCAGCAAATTCTAGGACATGAGGTAACACTACTAAATCAATGGTTTCAGAGGCAAAAGGGAGTTCATTGGCAGTGCCTTCAATTTGATGCCAGTTAAATCCTTGGGCGTGATTGTGGCGGTCATTGGAGTCAATTAAAAGTGCCTGCAAAGGCATCCGGTTTTCCGCCAAGGTATTGATTTGCGGCAAACCAATTTGAACTGCATAAAAACCAAAGACATCAGCTACGATTTGATTAAAGCATTTCTGCTCCCAGTCTAGTACATAGCGCCCTGGAGGGGACTGGAGCCACTTTTCCCATGAACTCCATGGTGGTGCGGGCATCTGAGATGGGGAGGATGGGGTTGGTATCATGGCTCTATGGTGAAGAATACTTTATTGCAAGTTTGGCCGATACCGGCCTTTGATGACAATTACCTCTGGTGCATTGATGATGGCCAATCTGCTTTGATTGTCGATCCAGGTGATGCTTTACCGGTGCTACGGTACCTCGAACAAAAAAAGCTGACTCTGACAGGTATTTTAATTACCCATCACCATGCTGACCATACTGGCGGCATCCTGGATTTGTTGGAGGCGCTAGGACCAGGCATTCCAGTATATGGCCCTGCAACAATTGATATCCCGGGCCGAACACATGCGCTGATGGAGGGCGATAAGGTTGAGATAGCTGCGCCGCAGCTTAGCTTGGAGGTGTATGAGGTGCCAGGTCATACCTTGAGCCATATTGCCTACTTCGCTAACATGCAAGCCAACGTTGTCGAACCGATGTTGTTCTGCGGTGATACCTTATTTGCCTCTGGCTGCGGTCGCTTATTTGAGGGCACTCCAACGCAGATGAGTCAGTCGCTCGCGAAGTTCATTGCCTTGCCAAAAAATACCTTGGTGTATTGCACCCACGAATACACCTTATCCAATATTCGGTTTGCTTTGGCCGTTGAGCCCAATAACGCAAACCTCATTACTTGGTCAGAAACTGCCAAAGCATTACGTAAGCAAAACCTTCCTACCTTACCAACTACCATTGGGCAGGAGCTACAAGTAAATCCTTTTATGCGCTGCGATCAAAAAGCCGTGATTGATGCCGCCTTAGAAGTCTCTGGAGAAAAATCCCTGCCGACATCTGCGCATGTCTTAGCAGTGATTCGCTCTTGGAAGGATCGATTCTGATGTTGTGGCCTTATGCGGCGATTTTGCTCATTGCCGGACTATCGGGTTGCGCTAGTACCGGCGATTGGTCTTCTGATGTTTCTGCTAAGAAAGATCCCCGTGTCGCCACAGCAAAGCGAGTGAACCTACAGAATCAATCTGTCAGTGATGTGTATGCACCATCGAGCAATCTCTGGATCCGAATACGGGATGGCTTTGAGATGGAGCCTATGAATACACCTTTGGAGATCGAGCAAGTGCGTTGGTTGAGTGCCCGCCCTGATTACGTTAACCGCTCGATGACCCGTTCTTCACGCTATCTGTTTTATATCGTGCAAGAGGTGAATGCTCGCAAGATGCCAACAGAGATTGCGCTTCTCCCTTTTGTCGAGAGCGCTTTCGTGACCAACGCTAAATCCAGCGCGAAGGCCATGGGCTTGTGGCAGTTTATGCCTGCTACTGGAAAAGATTTTCGTTTAGCTCAAAACGTATTTAGAGATGAGCGTCGCGACGTGATTCAATCTACCGATGCTGCGCTTGATTATTTGCAGCGACTTTATAAACAATTTGGTAGCTGGGAGCTTGCTTTAGCTGCCTATAACTGGGGTGAGGGTAATGTCTCAAAGGCACAGAAGCGAAATCTTGCCGCTGGACTGCCAACGGATTATCTGAGCCTCAAAATGCCTAAAGAGACTAGGAACTATGTACCTAAGTTAATGGCGTATCGACAGATTGTTTCAGATCCACAGTCCTTCGGTATTGTCCTGCCCGAGCTAGAAAACCACCCATACTTTGTGGCTGTAGATGTTGGGGCAGATATTGATGTTGCCCTAGTCATTAAGTTAAGCGAGATTCCGGATGAAGAGTTCCATAGCCTTAATCCCTCTTTTAATAAGCCGGTCATCTTAAGCAATGCCAATCAGCAGATTCTGTTACCTTTTGGTCACGCCGAAATCTTTCAAGAAAATCTAAAGAAATACACTAAGCCACTCGCCTCGTGGACGGCGGTGCAGGTAACTAAGACGGAGACGGTGGATCAGGCTGCTAAGACGCTGGGGGTTGATACGGATACTCTGAGAGAAACCAATGGGATCCCGAAGGGGATGCGAATCCGTGCTGGATCGACTCTGCTGATCCCGAAAACCAGCAATCGTCCTGGAGACATTTCGCTGGCGATGGCCGAGAATGGCAGCCTGAGTCTAGATAAGCCCGTAACTGCAGCACCAAAAAAATGTGCAAAAGGGGCTAAATGCCCTGTGGTGAAGTCTGCAAAAGGGTCAACTAAAGGCAATTCTTCTGCATCTCAGCATAAATCCGCATCGACAGGGCTTGCAAAATCTGCGAAAAATGGAAGCTCGACAGTATCTAGCCCCGTAGCTCAGGTATCTACTAGCAAAGCGGCTAGCAAGATACAGTAATTTCAGATAGCTTTATTTTTATTCAGGTTGACCATGCCCTATAAATCAGAACACGAACGCTCTATTAAAGATCCAGATGGTTTTTGGGGAGAGCAGGCAAAACTGATTCATTGGGAAAAGCCTTTTAATCGGGTTCTGGATTATGCAAACCCCCCGTTTGCAAAGTGGTTTGAGGGTGGCCTAACTAATCTTTGCTTCAACGCGGTAGATCGCCACCTTAAAGATCGCCCTGATCAAATCGCACTTGTGGCGGTTTCTACAGAAACCAATATAGAAAAAGCATACACATACACAGAGCTCTACGAGGAAGTCAATCGTATGGCGGCAATTTACCGAGCCAATGGCGTTCAAAAAGGTGATCGCGTTTTAATCTATATGCCGATGATTGCAGAGGCTTGCTTTGCGATGTTGGCAAGTTTGCGTATTGGTGCGATTCATTCGGTGGTGTTTGGCGGCTTTGCAGCCCATAGCTTGGCATCCAGAATTGATGATGCCAAACCAAAAATGATCGTGACCGCCGAGGCAGGAGCGCGTGGAGGCAAGGCAGTCCCTTACAAGCCATTATTAGACGAGGCTATTAATCTGGCTAACCATAAGCCTGAAAAAGTCTTGCTCGTCAATCGCGGTCTTACTGAGTTCACTGCCGTTTCTGGCCGTGATTTGGATTACGCCGCTGAGCGTCAAAAACATCTCCATGATTTAGTTCCGATTGAGTGGGTAGATGCTACCCATACCTCTTATATCTTGTACACCTCGGGAACTACTGGCAAGCCCAAGGGTGTTCAGCGTGACACTGGTGGATATGCAGTTGCTTTAGCTTCCACTATGAAACATATTTTCTGTGCGAGCCCTGGTGACACCATGTTCTGCACCTCTGACATTGGTTGGGTAGTAGGTCATAGCTATATTATTTATGCACCCTTACTCAACGGTATGGCAACCATCATGTATGAAGGCACGCCACTGCGTCCTGATGCTGGTATTTGGTGGGAGTTGGTAGAGAAGTACAAAGTCTCAGTCATGTTTTCTGCGCCAACTGCAGTGCGCGTTCTCAAAAAACAAGATCCTGCATTTCTCACTAAGTATGACCTCTCGAGTTTGAAGGCCTTATTTTTAGCAGGCGAGCCTTTGGATGAGCCGACAGCAACCTGGATTCATAATGCGATTCAAAAGCCAATTGTGGATAACTACTGGCAGACAGAAACGGGTTGGCCAATGTTAGCAATTCAGCGTGGTGTCGAGGTCATGCCGCATAAGTTTGGTTCGCCTGGCGTTCCTTCATTTGGCTACAACATGAAACTCTTAGATGATGCGAGCTCTGAAGAGTTGGGCCCCAATCAGAAGGGTGTTATTGCCATCGAAGGCCCATTACCTCCAGGCTGTATGCAAACTGTTTGGGGTGATGACAGGCGTTTTGTGAGCACGTATTGGGAAACCATTCCAGGCAAGACGATTTACTCTACTTTTGACTGGGGCATCAAAGATGATGATGGTTACTTCTTTATCTTGGGCCGTACCGATGATGTGATTAATGTTGCTGGTCACCGTTTAGGTACTCGGGAGATCGAGGAAAGTATTTCAAGTCATCCGAACATCTCTGAAGTTGCTGTGGTGGGAATAGAGGACAAGCTCAAAGGTCAGGCTGCGATTGCTTTTGTGATTCCAAAAGATGCTACGAATATCGATACCTTAGAAGCGGAATGTATGAAAACGGTAGATAAGACCTTGGGGGCAATTGCTCGTCCAGGCCGTGTTTATGTCGTCACTGCCTTACCCAAGACGCGTTCAGGCAAGATCGTGCGGCGCGCACTTCAGGCCGTCGCCGAAGGGCGCGATCCCGGCGATATCAGCACTATGGAAGATCAAACCGTTTTAGCTCAAATTAAGACCATCATCGAACAAAGCGCGAAGTCCCAAAGCTAGCTCTAACTCTAAGTCTAGGGCTTGATTGCCTTCCGAGCCCCATTGGCTGGTAATCCAAGGGTTTTTTAGGCAAAACTGGTATGATTGTCAGGTTCAAAACTTAATAAATTACCCTAGCGCTTAAAGACACTCACCTCCCGCACAAACAGTCCTGGGTTGGTCTTTTTGGGGTGTTGAGCGTCGGATGGAGCAGGGACTGGAGATGGTTTGTCACCCTTGCTTCCTTCTTTTCCTCCCGCCGTATTGGCTTTAGCCGACGGCACATTATTTCCCGGTCTTAGTATTGGCTCCCCTGGAGAAACTAGCGGCGAAGTCGTTTTCAATACCGCGCTGACCGGCTATCAAGAAATCATCACTGATCCTAGTTACTCACGCCAAATTGTGACCTTGACCTATCCTCATATCGGAAACGTTGGGGTCAATAGTCAGGATGCAGAGTCAGATCAAATACATGCTGCGGGTTTAGTGATCAAAGATCTATCTAAGCGTGTCTCGAATTTCCGTTCCGAAGAAAGTCTCGATAGTTATCTTACTAAAGCAGGTGTCGTTGGCATTTCTGGGGTTGATACCCGTAAACTCACTCGCATCCTGCGTGACAAGGGCGCCCAATCTGGCGCGATTGTTGCTGGCAAGATGGGTGATGACTTAGAGGCTCTCAGCAAGAAGGCTTTGGAATTGGCTAAAGCCTTCCCTGGCATGGCCGGCTTAGATCTGGCTAAAGTGGTTACAACTAAAACCCCATATCCATGGCGTGAAGCTGAGTGGGATTTACATGGCCCTGATGGCAAACCTGCATACAGAACTTTGGATTCCAGCAAGCCCATCAAAAAAGTGGTTGCTTATGATTTTGGTGTGAAGCGCAATATTTTGCGTATGCTCACTGAGCGAGGCTGCGAGTTAACGGTAGTACCTGCACAGACTAGTGCTGCTGAGGTATTTGCAATGAACCCCGATGGCGTGTTCTTCTCGAATGGCCCTGGTGATCCCGGTCCTTGTGATTATGCGATTGCCGCCGCCAAAGAAATTATTGAGAAGGGTATTCCAACTTTTGGCATTTGCTTGGGTCACCAAATTATGGGCTTAGCTGCTGGTGCCAAAACCTTGAAGATGAAGTTTGGCCACCATGGTGCAAATCATCCTGTAAAAGATTTGGATACTGGGCGTGTAGCGATTACCTCTCAGAACCATGGTTTTGCTGTCGATGCTAAAACTCTGCCTGCGAACATTCGTGTCACCCATGTGTCTTTATTTGATGGATCCTTACAAGGCCTTGCTTGGAAAGATAAACCTGCTTTGTGTTTCCAGGGCCATCCTGAAGCCTCACCGGGTCCGCATGATATTGCCTATTTATTTGATCGTTTTGTGGAGCTAATGAATGCTGCCGCTGTTGGTAATAAGGGGGACAAATAATGCCTAAGCGTAGCGACATTAAGAGCATCCTGATCATTGGCGCCGGTCCAATTGTGATTGGGCAAGCTTGTGAGTTCGATTATTCCGGTGCACAAGCTTGTAAAGCTTTACGTGATGAAGGTTACAAAGTCATTCTGGTGAATAGTAATCCTGCAACCATCATGACAGACCCCGAGATGGCTGATGTCACTTATATTGAGCCGATTACTTGGGAAGTAGTAGAGCGCATTATTGCTACCGAAAAGCCAGATGCCATTTTGCCAACGATGGGCGGACAAACTGCCTTGAACTGCGCACTCGATTTGCATCGCCATGGCGTCCTCGAAAAATACGGTTGTGAGTTGATTGGCGCTTCACCAGAAGCAATTGATAAAGCCGAGGATCGTCAGAAGTTTAAAGATGCGATGACCAAAATTGGTTTGGGCTCTGCGAAGTCTGGTATTGCGCACTCTATGGATGAAGCACATGAAGTGCAACAGCGTATTCAAAAAGAAACTGAGAGTTTAGGCTTTCCGGTGGTGATTCGTCCTTCATTCACCATGGGTGGATCCGGCGGTGGTATTGCTTATAACCGTGAAGAGTTTGAAGAGATTTGTAAGCGTGGCTTAGATTTATCGCCAACCGGTGAGCTCTTGATTGAAGAGTCTCTCTTAGGTTGGAAAGAGTTTGAAATGGAAGTGGTGCGTGACCGTGCCGATAACTGCATCATTGTTTGTTCAATCGAAAACTTAGACCCCATGGGCGTGCACACTGGCGACTCAATCACCGTTGCCCCTGCCCAAACATTGACCGACAAAGAATATCAAATCATGCGTAATGCATCGATTGCGGTATTGCGTGAGATTGGTGTTGATACCGGCGGCTCGAATGTGCAGTTCTCCATTAATCCAATTGATGGGCGCATGATTGTGATTGAGATGAACCCACGCGTTTCTCGTTCATCTGCCTTGGCTTCTAAGGCTACCGGTTTCCCAATCGCCAAGATTGCTGCCAAGCTGGCAGTAGGCTATACCCTAGACGAGCTCAAGAACGATATTACTGGTGGTGCAACGCCAGCCTCTTTTGAGCCTTCAATCGATTATGTCGTTACTAAGATTCCTCGCTTTGCTTTTGAGAAATTCCCGCAAGCAGATTCTCGTTTAACGACGCAGATGAAATCCGTAGGCGAGGTGATGGCGATTGGTCGCACCTTCCAAGAGTCTTTCCAGAAAGCACTTCGTGGCCTTGAGGTTGGCGTGGATGGTTTGGATGAGGTTTCAACTGATTTAGACGACATCATTCAAGAAATCGGCGAGCCAGGCCCTGATCGGATTTGGTATTTGGCTGACGCTTTCCGAATGGGTATGGGACTTGATGAGATTTATAACGAGACTAAGGTAGATCCTTGGTTCTTGGAGCAAATTGAAGAGCTCATCACAATGGAAACCGAGCTGAAGTTGCGCAAGATTGATAGCTTGTCAGCGCCTGAGTTGCGCTTCATTAAGCAAAAAGGATTCTCTGATCGCCGCTTAGCGAAGTTACTGGGGGTAGATGCCTCTTCGGTTCGCGCTGCGCGGCATCGCCTGAAGGTAGTGCCTGTATACAAGCGGGTAGATACCTGTGCCGCTGAGTTTTCAACGAACACAGCTTACCTGTACTCTACTTACGAGGCAGAGCATGGGGAATGTGAATCTGCGCCTACTACTAAAGACAAGATCATGGTTCTTGGTGGCGGCCCTAATCGTATTGGCCAGGGAATTGAGTTTGATTATTGCTGTGTACATGCTGCCTTAGCCATGCGCGAAGATGGTTATGAAACCATTATGGTGAACTGCAACCCTGAAACGGTTTCCACTGACTACGATACCTCTGATCGTTTGTATTTCGAGCCATTGACCTTAGAAGATGTTCTCGAGATTGTTGCCATTGAAAAACCCAAAGGTGTGATCGTCCAGTATGGCGGTCAAACGCCCTTGAAATTAGCCTTGGATCTTGAAGCCAACGGCGTTCCCATTATTGGAACATCACCTGACATGATTGATGCTGCAGAAGATCGCGAGCGTTTTCAGAAGTTACTGCATGAGCTGAACTTGCGTCAGCCGCCTAATCGGACTGCTCGTGCAGAAGATGAGGCTTTGAAGCTTGCTGAAGAAATTGGCTACCCATTAGTAGTGCGTCCTTCCTATGTGCTCGGTGGGCGTGCTATGGAAATCGTTCATGATGGCCGTGATCTCGAGCGCTATATGCGCGAGGCTGTGAAGGTTTCACATGACTCACCAGTGCTACTAGACCGTTTCTTGAACGATGCGATTGAGTGCGATGTGGATTGTATTAGTGATGGCCAGCAGGTATTTATTGGCGGTGTAATGGAGCATATTGAGCAAGCCGGTGTTCACTCTGGTGACTCAGCCTGTTCATTGCCGCCATATTCCTTGTCGGATGAGACGATTGCAGAAATCAAACGTCAAACTGCGGCGATGGCAAAGGGATTGAATGTGATTGGCTTGATGAACGTCCAGTTTGCGATTCAGAATGTCGACGGTAAAGATGTCATCTATGTTCTCGAAGTGAATCCACGCGCCTCTCGTACTGTGCCATTTGTATCTAAGGCAACCGGTTTGCAGTTAGCCAAGATCGCAGCCCGTTGTATGGTTGGTCAAACTTTAGAGCAGCAGGGTATTCAGAAGGAAGTAAAGCCTGGCTACTATTCAGTGAAGGAAGCGGTATTTCCATTTAATAAGTTCCCTGGCATTGATCCGATCCTTGGACCGGAGATGCGTTCTACTGGTGAAGTAATGGGTGTTGGTAAAACCTTTGGTGAAGCCCTCTTTAAGTCTCAGTTAGGTGCTGGTATCAAGCTCCCTAAGAATGGCACGGTAGTGTTGACTGTCAAAGATAGCGATAAGCCTAAAGCGGTTGAAGTGGCCAAACTGTTACATCAACTCGGATTTCCAATGGTGGCTACCAAAGGTACTGCTGCGGCAATCGAGGCGGCTGGGTTACCGGTGCGCGTTGTCAACAAAGTGAAGGATGGTCGTCCCCACATCGTTGACTTGATTAAGAATGGCGAGATCTCTTTGGTATTTACTACGGTTGATGAAACCCGAACCGCGATTGCAGATTCACGCTCTATTCGTACTACTGCGCAAGCTAATAACGTGACCTATTACACTACGATTAGTGCAGCACGCGCAGTGATGGATGGCTTGATGGCCTCTCAGAATGGCAATAAGGAATCTCTTGAAGTATATTCATTGCAAAACCTTCATCAGACTCTCAATTAATTTAAGTTAGGTTAGAGGCATGAGCACAATTCCAATTACTAAGCATGGTGCAGAACTCCTGAAAGAAGAGTTACATCGTTTAAAGCATATCGAGCGTCCATCGGTGATTAATGCGATCTCTGAAGCCCGCGCCCAGGGTGATCTCTCAGAGAATGCAGAGTACGATGCCGCCAAAGAGAAGCAGGGCTTTATTGAGGGACGCATTCAGGAGCTTGAAGGAAAACTATCCGCTGCTCAAATCATCGATCCAGCAACCTTGGATGTGAATGGTCGAATTGTGTTTGGTGCAACTGTGGATCTTGAAGACCTCGAAGATGGTACTAAGCTCACTTATCAAATTGTCGGTGATGATGAGGCTGATATTGCAGTGAATAAGATTTCTATTAGCTCTCCCATTGCACGCGCTTTAATTGGCAAAGAAGAGGGCGATGTCGTTTCAGTTCAAGCCCCAGCTGGAAATCGCGAAGTAGAAATTCTCGCGGTTCGATATATCTAATAATCAGTCAAAATGAATATGAAGACTCTGGATGCTCCAAATCATTTAGGGGCTCAAAGACTCTTCACTCTGGTGGCTGGTCTCTGGGTTGGCAGTTTACTTACCGTAGGCTATTTAGTTGCTCCAGCAATCTTTAGTACGATGACTGATCGCCAGGCGGCCGGTATGGTTGCTGGCAGTATCTTTAGGTTAGAAGCCTATCTCAGTGTGATTGTGTGCATCGGCCTCATGGCCCTTGCTAACCTCTTGGTCAATCGGGGCTTGAATCAATTTAGGTTTATACGCTGGCTTTTATTGACCATGTTGCTCTGCTCAGTTGCGGCCGCCCTGATCTTTATTCCTTGGATGAATGCCCTCAGAGATAACGCTTTGGCTGAAGGCATGCCGGTGATGCTCTCTCCCTCTGCTACTGTATTCGGAAGATTGCATGGCGCATCTAGCATCCTGTTTTTGCTCCAGAGTATTTTGGGAATCTTCTTGGTTTGGCGTTTAAGTAAAAATCAGCATCAACGCCAATAAAAAAACGCCGACTAGCGGCGTTAATGACCTCCATCAATTTGCTCTAAAAATTAAGAGCCTAACGATTTCTTTTTCGTACTGCTCATACGGACCTTGCGTTTCTTAATTGGTGCAGGTGCTGCAGTTGCTTTGCGGTAACCGGGTGATGACCAACCAATTTTAGATTCAGCAGCATCGGCGCGCAAAACCCGTTTCTTAGGAGTAGCGCTTTTGACGGCTGCAACTCTTTCAAATGGAGATTTGCCGGCGACAGAGCGTCGATCTGATCTTTCAGAAGTGCTCGTGCGAACACCGGCTTTGGATACAACGCGATTAGGCTGGCGCTTAGTGCGAGGCGCTTGTAATGATTTTTTAGTCTGCTTACTTGATCTCCCCAGGTTAGCTAGGGCTGCATCGACCACATCGATTGGCTTCCAAAGCACCAATAATTTTCCAATATGTTGCACTGGCGCTGCATCGAGCTTGTCGCAAAGTTCTTCATAAATAGCAATCCGAGCCTCGCGCTCATCACCAAAGACTCGGACTTTAATTAAGCCATGGTGAGAAATGGCTAATTTAGCCTCTTTAATAACCGCAGGGGTCAGGCCATCCCCACCAACCATGACTACTGGACTGAGGTCGTGAGCATCGGCTTTGAGGGATTTTCGTTGTGCGGGGGTAATAGAAAGTGCTGTCATATGCTCGATGATAGAGCATTAAGGCTTGTAAAACGGGGCTTTTGGCTTAATAGAAGCTCGGATTGAGTTCTTATCAGTCGATTCCTTTTGCCTTGGAGGGCATAAACAAGGAAAATGGATGTCGAAAGTGGGTAAGTTGTGGCTAAGAATAAATTTAATAAAAGTTGGTTGCAGGATCATCTGAATGATCCATACGTGAAGATGGCCCAAAAAGAGGGTTATCGTGCACGAGCCGTCTATAAGCTAAGCGAAATAGATGAGCAGGATCGACTTATCAAGCCGGGCATGACTATCGTGGATCTGGGCAGCGCTCCAGGGAGCTGGTCTCAGTACGCCCGAAATCGACTTACCGAGCTCGGTAAAAACAACCCCAATATTGAGTCTGGCAAGCCCGATGGCACCATTATTGCGATTGATATCTTGCCGATGGAGGATATTGCGGATGTTTCTTTCATTCAGGGGGATTTTCGTGAGGATGAGGGCTTAAGGGCACTTGAGGCGCTTTTACCTGCTGATGCGGGCGGTAAAGTGGACCTTGTCCTGTCCGATATGGCCCCTAATCTCTCAGGGGTGGGTGTCGCGGATGCAGCTCGAATGGCCTTTTTGGCGGAAATTGCCTTAGATTTTTCAGTCCAGCACCTCAAGCCAGAAGGGGCCTTATTAATCAAGTGCTTCAATGGCAGCGGTTATAGCCAGATCGTGGAATCCTTCAAAAAGGTCTTTAAAACCGTAGCCTCCAGAAAGCCCAAAGCCTCCAGGGCAAAGTCCTCTGAAATCTTTTTGCTGGGTCGAGACTTCAAGGCGCCTAAATAACCCCCTGAAAATAAGGGTTTATTAAATAAAGATGCTCCTAGCCCTTGAAAAAGCCTGGTAGTAGAATCAAATACTTAGGTATAGCAATCTGCTTTAACTCCCGGATTAATCCGGCAAAGGTCTCCTTTTGAATAGCAATATGTTACAAAAAATTGGTGTGTGGCTCATTGTGGGTCTGGTGCTCTTCACTGTGTTTAAACAGTTTGATAAGCCGAAGGATCAGACTCAGGTCACTTACTCTCAATTTATGGACGATGCCAAGGCTGGCAAAGTCAAGCGAGTGGATGTGCAAGGTCGCACACTGCAAGTAACCCCAAATGACGGCAACAAATATTCCATCATCTCTCCAGGGGATATTTGGATGGTTGGCGATCTCATGAAATTTGGTGTTCAAGTAACCGGTAAGGCTGATGATGAGCCCAATATGTTGGTTTCCGCTCTGTATTACCTTGGACCCACTTTATTGATTATTGGTTTCTGGTTTTTCATGATGCGTCAGATGCAAGGTGGCGGAAAGGGTGGAGCATTCTCTTTCGGAAAATCCAAAGCGCGCCTGATTGATGAAAACAGCAATACGGTGACCTTTGCGGATGTTGCTGGTTGCGATGAGGCCAAGGAAGAAGTATTTGAGATTGTGGATTTCTTAAAGGATCCACAAAAGTTCCAGAAGCTCGGCGGTCGTATTCCACACGGAATACTTTTAGTTGGCCCCCCGGGTACTGGTAAGACTTTGCTAGCACGTGCGATTGCTGGTGAGGCGAAGGTTCCATTCTTCTCTATCTCTGGCTCAGACTTCGTTGAGATGTTTGTGGGTGTTGGTGCATCGCGCGTACGCGATATGTTTGAGAACGCCAAGAAAAACTCACCATGTATCATTTTTATTGACGAGATTGATGCAGTCGGTCGCCATCGTGGTGCCGGCATGGGGGGTGGTAATGATGAGCGCGAACAAACGCTAAACCAGATGCTCGTTGAGATGGATGGTTTTGAAAGTAATAGTGGCGTGATTGTAGTTGCCGCAACTAACCGCTCAGACGTATTGGACCGTGCTTTACTGCGTCCTGGTCGTTTTGACCGTCAAGTGCATGTAGGTTTGCCAGACATTCGTGGTCGCGAGCAAATCTTACAAGTACATATGCGCAAAGTTCCGATTGATCCTGATGTCGATGCGGCAGTGTTAGCGCGTGGCACTCCTGGTTTCTCAGGCGCAGATTTGGCAAACTTAGTAAATGAGTCTGCATTATTTGCAGCGCGTCGCAACAAACGTGCGGTGGATATGAAAGACTTTGAGGATGCTAAAGACAAGATCTACATGGGTCCTGAGCGTAAGTCTGCAGTGATGCGTGAAGAAGAGCGTCGTAATACGGCGTATCACGAGTCTGGTCACGCAGTGGTTGCCAAGGTATTGCCTAAGGCTGATCCAGTACATAAGGTCACCATCATGCCGCGTGGCATGGCATTGGGTGTGACTTGGCAGTTGCCTGAGTTTGATCGCGTGAACTTATATAAAGATCGCATGATGGAAGAGTTAGCGATTTTGTTCGGTGGTCGTGCTGCTGAAGAAGTCTTCTTGCACTCGATGAGTACTGGCGCATCAAATGACTTTGAGCGGGCTACCAAAATGGCACGTGACATGGTGACTCGTTACGGTATGAGTGATAGCCTAGGTACGATGGTGTATGTCGACACTGAATCAGAAAGCATCTTTGGCCGCAACAGTACCAAAACAGTTTCAGAGTTGACTCAGCAAAAGGTAGATGCAGAAATTCGTGCTCTAGTAGATAGTCAGTACGCTTTGGCAAGATCGATTCTTGAATCGAATCGTGACAAGGTTGAGGCGATGGTTGCAGCGCTGCTTGAGTGGGAAACCATTGATGCTGAGCAGATTACTGACATCATGGAAGGTCGTCCACCACGCGCTCCTAAGCCACCACCAGCAACCCAGTTTGGGAACTCTGCTGGAGGTACGCCAGGTCCTGCTGCGGGTACGGCTCCAGCAACTGCCTAAGTTGCCTAAGTCACTCTCAGTAATTTCTTAGGTGACTAAGCGCACTCTGCCCGCAACATGGCGTTGCGGGCGTTTTCTTTTTGACTTTAGTAAACATCAGCGCCCAATAGTGATGGGTATCCTGAATGCCACACCAGATTCATTTTCTGATGGGGGGCAGTTCAGAATTCCCAATGATGCTATTGCTCAAGCGGAGCGCATGATTGCCAATGGTGTTGACATCATCGATATCGGGGGTGAATCGACTCGGCCTGGCGCGGAACCTGTTCCCCTGCAAGAAGAGTTGGATCGCGTTTTGCCAGTAATTGATGCTTTAAAAGATTGTGGTGTAGCGCTATCGATCGACACCTATAAAGCAGAGACCATGCGCCAAGCGCTCAAGGCCGGAGTGGATTGCGTTAATGACATTTGGGCACTAAGGCAAGAGGGGGCAGTAGAAGCTGTAATAGAAAGTGATCAACATAATCCTGAGAAACCATGCGGCATGGTTTTAATGCATATGCAGCGTGATCCTCAAACTATGCAGTTTGATCCCGAGTATCAAGATGTGATTGCAGAGGTAAAGACATTTCTTCGCGAGCGGGCTGGCTTGTTAGAGGATAAAGGCGTTGCTAAAAATAGAATCGCTATCGACCCAGGATTTGGATTTGGTAAAAGCTTGGAGCACAACCTCAACATGCTGGCAGAGTTTGATCAATTCTCTCAATTGGACTATCCGCTATTAGCAGGGATTTCTCGTAAATCGATGTTGGGCAAATTAACCGGTCGAGATACCTATGAGCGAGTGGCGCCGAGTATTGCTGCTGCTATTTTGGCTGCTGATCGGGGTGCCCGCGTCATCCGAGTCCACGATGTTCAGGAGACAGTGGACGCCTTGAAGCTCTGGGAAGCGATTCAGGTCTGACTGAGTAAGCTAAAAGCCCACAAGTTTTATAATCAAACCCATGAAAAAACAATACTTTGGTACTGATGGTATTCGTGGTGAAGTAGGGCAATTTCCGATTGTTCCAGAATTCATTACGCGTCTTGGCTATGCTGCAGGCAAAGTGCTAAGCCGTAACATTAAGCCAGGTGAGCGTTGCCAGGTTCTGATCGGTAAAGATACGCGCGTATCGGGATATTTGTTAGAGGCTGCCCTAGAGGCAGGCTTTGCTGCTGCTGGTGTTGATGTCATGCTCTGCGGCCCGATGCCTACTCCAGGGGTTGCTTACCTTACCAAAGCATTGCGTTTATCTGCTGGTGTGGTGATTTCAGCATCGCACAACCCCTATCAAGATAACGGCATTAAGTTCTTCTGTGCCGAAGGTGGCAAGCTGACTGATGAGTTGGAGTTGGCCATTGAAGCTGAGCTTGAGCAAGCAATGGGCTGCGTTAGTTCCAAGGACTTAGGTAAGGCATTTCGCATTGATGATGCTGCTGGTCGCTATATTGAGTTTTGTAAATCCACTTTTCCTGGTGAACTCAACCTCAGGGGTATGAAACTGGTTGTAGATTGCGCTAATGGGGCTGCCTACCATATTGCTCCCCATGTATTTCATGAGTTAGGTGCAGAAGTCATTTCTATTGGCGTTCATCCTGATGGCCGCAATATTAATGAAGGTTGTGGTGCTACAGCCCCCGAGGCATTAATTGCTAAAGTCAAAGAAGTGGGGGCTGATCTCGGCATTGCCTTGGATGGCGATGCGGATCGCCTGCAAATGGTAGATTCAACCGGGCGCCTATTTAATGGCGATGAGCTCCTATATGTACTTGCAAAAGACCGCATTTCTCGTGGCCAGTCATTAGGTGGCGTGGTTGGCACTCTCATGACTAACCTCGCAGTTGAGAATGCCATCAAAGGTTTGGGGATTGGATTTGAACGAGCCAATGTGGGCGATCGTTATGTCTTAGAAGTGCTCAAACAAAAGGGTTGGATCATTGGCGGTGAAGGTTCAGGGCATTTGCTTTGTCTTGATCATCACACCACCGGTGATGGCACGATTGCCGCTTTGCAGGTTCTAGCTGCCATGAGTCAACACAAGCAAAGTCTGGCCCAACTGCTGGACTCAGTCAAAATATTTCCTCAAGTACTGCTGAATATCAAATTCAAGACTGGTTATGACTGGAAGTCAGATGACATCCTGAAATCCAAGATTAGCCAGGTGGAGAGCGAGCTCAAAGGAAGGGGTAGGGTGCTAATCCGTGCCTCAGGCACAGAACCCGTCCTGCGAGTCATGGTGGAGGCGCAAGATGGCAGTCTAGCCATGAGCTCCGCTAAGAGTATTTCTGATCTAGTGCCAATAGCATAAGTCACTGATTTAATTGAGTTAATTTCAATTAAAACGCTTGTCATCAAAGCGTCATACTTGCGCCTTATCGTTCAACTATCGCAATGTTGCGTTATTTAGTTGAGGAACGATCTACATGAACTCATTTTTGAAAAAAGCGTTAGTAATCAGTGCAATTTCATTTGCCCCAGTTGCATTTGCAGCTGATATGACCGGCGCTGGCGCAACATTCCCATACCCAATTTATGCCAAATGGGCTGAAGCCTATAAAGCAAAAACAGGCTCTAATTTGAACTACCAATCCATCGGCTCCTCAGGCGGTATCAAGCAAATCAAAGCCAAGACAGTTGATTTCGGTGCAAGCGATAATCCAGTCTCATTTGAAGAATTAGAAAAAGATGGCATGGTTCAGTTTCCAGCCATTATTGGGGGTGTAGTTCCAGTGATTAACGTTGAAGGCGTAAAGCCATATGAACTGAAGTTATCACCAGACACTCTGTCTGACATTTTTCAGGGCGTTATTCTTAATTGGAATGACAAACGGATTGTGTTGAACAACCCTGGCTTGAAAATGCCTAACTTGCCAATTACCGTAGTTCATCGTGCTGACGGTTCAGGAACTACAGCTATTTTTACAAACTACTTAGCTAAGGTAAGTCAGAACTGGAAAGAGGCTGTTGGTGAGGGCGCAGCTGTTAAGTGGCCTGCAGTTTCATCTGTTGGCGGCAAGGGTAACGAAGGTGTTGCTGCGAACGTATCACGCGTTAAGGGTGCTATTGGTTACGTTGAGTATGCCTATGCCAAGAAAAATAAAATGACCAGTGTTTCTATGAAGAACAAAGATGGTCAATTTGTTCAGCCTGACGACCTTACCTTTGCTGCTGCAGCTGCTGGTACAGATTGGTCAAAAATTCCAGGAATGGGTACTTTCATTACCAATGCTTCTGGTGCTAAATCTTGGCCAATCACTGGTGCTTCTTTCATCCTTCTGTATAAGAACCCAGAAAATAAAGCGAATGCTGCTGAAGTAATTAAGTTCTTTGATTTTGCATTCAAAGATGGTAAGAAAATGGCAGAAGAGTTGGATTACGTTCCAATGCCTGATGTAACAACTGACTTTATTCGTAAGAATGTATTTTCTAAGGTTGTTGTTAAGTAAGCCTTGCTGATTAAGATTTCTTAATTACTACTGAATAACAGCTCCACTAAAAGTGGGGCTGTTTCATTATTTAAATAAGTGCAATTTATGATTGAATCGACCCAGTCCCACTCAGCACCGACGCCCCAGGCGCTTCGTATTGCTAAGCTGCAGCGTATTCAAGATTTTTTATTTCATGCAATTACCCAATTTTTTGCTCTATCCGTACTGATTGCTCTGGTCGGCATCATTATTTCGCTGGTGATTAATGCTTGGCCAGCTCTTGATAAATTTGGAGTTGGATTCTTTTTTACTAAAGAGTGGGATATTGTTAATGGTGAGTTTGGGGGATTAATCGCAATCTACGGCACCCTTGTTACTTCTTTGATCGCCTTGTTAATTGCAGTACCTCTCAGTTTTGGTATTGCAGTATTTTTAACAGAGTTATGCCCAAGCCAGCTGCGTAGACCCTTAGGTACCGCAGTTGAATTGCTTGCCGCCGTTCCTTCGATCATTTACGGCATGTTTGGCCTATTTATTTTTGCGCCGCTATTTGCTGACTATATTCAACCGGCACTTGCCGGGACTATTGGGCAAATTCCAGGTTTAGGCATTTTGTTCTCTGGTGCATTTAATGGAATCGGCATTTTGTGTGCTGGCCTGATTTTAGCGATGATGATTTTGCCTTTCATTGCCTCAGTCATGCGCGATGTATTTGAAATTGTTCCACCGGTTCTTAAAGAGTCTGCCTATGGTATTGGTTGTACTACTTGGGAAGTGGTGAAGAATGTGGTTCTCCCATATACGAAGGCTGGGGTAATCGGCGGTGTAATGCTTGGATTGGGTAGGGCACTTGGTGAAACGATGGCGGTTACTTTTGTAATCGGTAATGCCCATCGTTTGTCCCCCTCTTTATTTGCTCCTGGCAATTCAATTGCCTCGACATTGGCAAACGAGTTTGGTGAGGCTGAGCTAGGGCCACATTACTCCTCCTTATTTGCGCTTGGTCTTGCGTTATTTATGATCACATTTATCGTGTTGGCAATTGCTAAGTGGATGCTTAGCAATATGGAGAAGAAGCAGGGCTTAAAAACATGAATCAATTTTCAAATATTGACCCAGCTATTTTTGCGAGACGTAAGCGCACCAATCAGATTGGCCTAGTCCTCTCGACTGCGGCCATGGTGCTTGGTATGGTTTTCCTCTTGTGGATTTTAAGTATTCTGTTTATCAAGGGATTCTCTTCGATTAGTTTAGATGTATTTCTCAATAGCACGCCTGCGCCTGGATCTGAAGGCGGTGGTTTAGCCAATGCGATTGTAGGTAGCCTGATGATTGTGGCAAGTTGCACCTTAATCAGCACGCCTATTGGAGTGCTGGCTGGCTTATATCTCTCTGAGTACGGTGATAGAAGTAAGGTTGCTTCAATCACTCGCTTTGTTACAGATATTATGCTCTCCGCGCCATCGATTGTGATCGGCCTCTTTGTGTATGCAATTGTTGTGGCTCAAGTCCGTCACTTCTCAGGCTGGGCCGGTACGATCGCATTAGCTCTGATCGCTATTCCAGTGGTCGTCCGAACCACAGAAAATATGTTGCGTCTAGTGCCTGGTAGCTTACGCGAGGCGGCCTATGCCTTGGGTACGCCGAAGTGGAAGGTGGCCTTTATGATTACCCTAAGAGCCGCGCAAAGCGGTGTGATCACTGGAATCTTGTTAGCCTTGGCTCGCGTCAGTGGTGAAACTGCACCTTTACTATTTACGGCACTCAATAACCAATTCTTTTCAACCAATATGAACGCCCCAATGGCTAACTTGCCAGTGGTTATTTTCCAATTTGCGATGAGCCCATATGACAACTGGGTTGATCTTGCCTGGTGCGGTGCGCTATTGATTACTTTTGCTGTATTAGGCTTAAATATACTAGCGCGAGTAGTATTCCGCGAGAAGGTCCAAGGATGATGAGTAATATGAAAACAATGTTTGACTTAAATCAGATCGATAGTCAAGGGGTGGGAATGAGCGAAACTACAAACCAAAATTCACAAGCCGCACCAAAGAATGCGCTTGAAGTGCGTAACTTAAACTTTTTCTACGGATCTTTCCAGGGCTTGAAGGATATTAATCTGGATATTGAGGAAGGTAAGGTTACTGCCTTTATTGGCCCTTCTGGCTGTGGTAAATCGACTTTGCTAAGAACACTGAATCGCATGTACGACCTCTATCCTGGTCAGCGCGCTGAAGGTGAGATTAACTTCTACGGTCAGAATATCCTAGAGCCTGGTCAGGATCTCAATTTACTTCGCTCACGTATTGGCATGGTATTTCAGAAGCCAACCCCATTTCCAATGTCGATCTATGAGAATATTGCTTTTGGTGTGCGTCTGTATGAAAAACTATCTCGCTCCGAAATGGATGAGCGGGTAGAGTGGGCTTTAAATAAGGCAGCCTTGTGGAATGAAGCAAAAGATAAACTAAACCAAAGCGGTTTATCACTTTCTGGCGGCCAGCAGCAGCGTCTTTGCATTGCCCGTGGTGTCGCAGTCAAGCCATCGGTTATTCTGTTGGATGAGCCAACCTCAGCTCTCGATCCGATCTCTACAGGAAAGATTGAGGAGCTGATCAATGAGCTTAAACATGAATATACGATTGCCATCGTGACACACAATATGCAGCAGGCAGCCCGCGTATCAGATTACACTGCATATATGTACCTTGGAAGTCTGATTGAGTTTGGCAAGACGGATGAAATTTTTATCAAGCCTAAGCGTAAAGAAACAGAGGATTACATTACCGGTCGTTTCGGTTAATTGGAGAACTAGATGCCAGATAAACACCTTTCGTCACAATTTGATGCTGATTTAAATTCTCTTTCTAGCCGTTTGCTAGAAATGGGTGGTTTAGTTGAGTCTCAGATCTCAACAGCGATGCGCGCATTTACTCAAATGGATATTGAGACATGCAATATCGTTATTCAAAATGAAAAACTCGTTAATGATCTAGAAATTCAGATTGATTTAGCTTGTACTGAGCTGATTGCACGACGCCAACCTACTGCACGAGATCTTCGCTTAGTAATGGCTGTTTCTAAAGCAATCACCAATTTAGAGCGTGCAGGTGATGAGGCAGAGCGCGTCGCCAAGAGGACCAAGCGCTTAATTGAATCTAATGTCACTCACAATATCAACGTTGCAGAGATTCGCTTATCTGGACAGATGGCCATTTCATTATTGCGACGTAGTCTTGATGCTTTTGCCCGCTTAGATACCATTTCAGCAGCTGAGGTAGTTGCGGAAGATCGCCAAATTGACGAGGAATTCAGAGGCTTTGTTCGTAAATTAATTTCTTACATGATGGAAGATCCGCATACTATTTCTACTGGTTTGGATATGTTAACGATCGCTAAAGCGATTGAGCGTATTGGCGACCATGCAAAAAATATTGCTGAGTTCGTCATTTATGTCGCCAAAGGTTCGGATGTGCGCCATATACCCCATGAAGATTTGGTTCGCGAGGCGAATAAAGAATAACTCACCTCCATACGGAATTCATGATGACTCACCGCATATTAATTGTTGAAGATGAGCCTTCTATCGCAGAATTAATTGCAATCAATTTAACTCATGCTGGATATGATGTTGAAAAGGCAATGCAAACTGATGTTGCATTAAATATGATGCGCGACGAGCTACCCAGTTTATTGATTTTAGATTGGATGCTGCCAGGCAAGTCTGGTGTTCAGTTTGCTAAAGAGTTGCGTGCCAACGAGCGCACCCGTTTTTTACCCATTCTGATGCTGACCGCCAAAAGCGAAGAGTCAGATAAAGTGTTGGGTTTAGATTCCGGGGCGGACGACTATGTCACTAAGCCCTTTTCACCAAAAGAGTTGGTTGCTCGGGTGAGGGCACTGTTACGTCGCCAAACCTCCGTTGAGGATACTGGCCCTCTAGCGCTTGGGCCCCTAAGACTCGACCCCTCATCTCATCGAGTCATGGCTATTTGGCCTAATACGGAGCCGCAGACTGTGTCTCTGGGGCCTACTGAATATCGATTGCTGCAGTTTTTGATGACTAACCCTGAAAGAGTCCACTCGAGAGCGAATTTACTAGATAAGGTCTGGGGTAATGAGGTCTATATCGAGGAGCGTACGGTCGATGTCCATATTAAAAGGCTCAGGGCAGCCTTGGCTCCCTCTGATTGTGATCGTTATATTGAGACAGTGCGGGGAAGCGGTTACCGTATTACGAAGATGCCGACCCAGACCTAATTAAATAGGCCCTCTCCTTGGGTTTTCTGTCTGAGTCGTCGAGATGCTCTAAGATTGTCATATGTTATCCGCTATTACTCGTTTTATCGTACTCATTTCCCTAGCATTTCTGGCCGCGTATATCGCGCTATCTAATTTGGGTCCATCGGCAGGCATTGCTTCTGGAATCGCCGTTCTGTCAATTCCCCTCATCTATTCTTACGTTAATCTCGCTCGTTTACGCAGATTTACTCTGGAGGATTCAGTCGAATCCATGCCCCTGCCTAGCGGCTACTGGGAAGAAATTTTCTTCCGACTTCAGCGCTTAGTTCGTAATCTCAAGCTGCAAATCCGGTCTACCGAGCAGCAGCATAATCGTTTTATTGAAGCCTTTCAGGCTTCTCCTAACGGTATTGTGATGCTGGATGATCAGGATCAAATTGAATGGTGTAACGCCATTGCCGAGCGTTTCTTTGGCCTGAGTTTTAAACGTGATGTGTTGCAAAGAATTAATTTTCTCATTCGTCGCCCAGAGTTTGTTCAATACCTCTATAAGCGTCAATTTGAAGAGCCCCTTCTATTGGAGCGCATGGGCCAGGGGGCAAACCTAAGTCTGATGTTACAGGCCTTTCCGTTCGGTGATAAGCGCCACCTATTGCTGATTCAAGACGTCACCGATAAACAGAGGGCGGATGCGATGCGTCGGGATTTCGTCGCGAATGTTTCGCATGAGATGAGGACGCCTATCACTGTATTAATGGGTTTCCTGGAGACGATGCAGTCATTAGATCTCGATAAGACGCAGCAAAACCAATATTTTGAAATGATGATGTCTCAAGCCCAGCGCATGAAGAGTCTCGTAGAAGATCTTTTAACTTTAGCCAATCTTGAAGCCAATACCTTGCCGGCCCCGATGAAGGCAATTAATATTTCTACCCTGATGGCTCTTATTAAGAATGATGCAGAGGCGCTTTCTCAGGGGCGTCATTCGCTTCATTTTGAAATAGCTACACCCTGCAATCTAATGGGTGAGGATCGGGAAATTCTTTCCGCTTTCAGCAATTTAGTCACTAACGCCATTCGATACACGCCGGATGCCGGTCAAGTGATTGCCCAATGGTCGATTAATGATCAAGGGCAGGGCGAGTTTTCTGTGACTGATACCGGCCCTGGCATTGCTTCTGAACACTTGGCTCGACTAACGGAACGCTTCTATCGCGTAGATAGAAGTAGATCTAGAGATACCGGCGGCACAGGCCTAGGATTGGCAATTGTTAAACATATCGCTAATCGTCATCAAGCGCAATTAATGATTGAGAGTACTCCCGGTAAGGGTAGCACCTTTACCTTGCGCTTTCCAAAAGAGCGGATCACGGATTAGCAACTTTTTTTTACCTCAATCTTTTTTGTCTTTCTTATCTTTTTTGTCTTTCTTATCCTTTTTCTTCTTAGATTCTTTCGGCAGCTTGTCTAGCTTGCCGTTGGCGTAGAGACACCAGACCTTGATTTCCTCCAGAAGTTCATTTAAGTCTTCGTAAGAGAGATTTTTAAAGTCTTGCAAGCCAATCGCGCCAGACTCTTGGAGCTGTTTAACAGCGTCCTCATATTTGTAATTGTTCATTGTTTTCTAGATAAAGGGAATAAGAACGTCAAAATCTTAGCAAAGTAATATGACAAAACCGCTTTTTTAGTCCGATTCCGGAGAAATCTCCGAGCTACGATTCACCCCGGTAATCTTGCCAAGGAGTTGTTCTAGCGGCCCTCCAATGATGAGTGCTATCAAAATAGTGCACAAGGCTAGACCTCCCAGCACAAGTTCGCCAGCGCCAAAGGCTGCTGCGATCAGCGCGCAAGACCAGATGCTGGCTGAGGTAGTTAATCCATGAATCCTTTTTGAGCTTCGCTCTCGAATGATGACCCCAGCCCCCAAAAACCCCAAGCCGGTGATTAGACCTTGTAAAACGTGACTCAGAGCTTGTGCATCCACTGTTCCTAGGTGACTAATAGATAAAACGGCAGTAGCAGACCCAATAGCTACCAGGGAGTGAGTGCGTATGCCAGCAGATTTATGATGCAACCAGCGATTTAAGCCCAAAATCGTACCGGCTATCAGCGCTAGAAAAAGGCGCAGTGCCATTGCTCCATAGAGATCCCAATATTCCATATAGCCCTTAGTTCAATTGCCTTCAGCATCACTGTGATTTAGGGGAGCTCTTTGAGTTTCGATTAGTCATTTATGCTCAGCTCCATGATGTCACTTAGCAGAGTAATCGGCAAGAATTCAATCTAAAAATAAAACTTTTATTGACCCAAATCAAAGGTCGATCCATAAGCATGCTATGACATACCACTGCCTTATTGAGCTCCTAGAATAAGAAATCGAGCAAACAATGAAAGGATTTGCAATGATGAAAAAACTGATTATTCAGGCTCTAGTTATGTGGCATGAAGCCCAGGTGATGTATCGAAATCGTTATCTAGGTCATCGCCTGGGTAGTTAACTTGAAGTAGGCGGGTCTATTTTGATAGTATCGAGAAATTCAGCGGTACTATCAATGGACGAAAACTAAAAGGACTGGAGTTACGCGCATCCACCAGGATTTCCACAGCCTGCACCTGTTCTTCCCCCATCACCTCAAGCCTATACACGTTTTCAATTAACTTCTTTTGCTTGTTACGAAGGGGCTGATCAATCTTAAGTTGATGACTATCGCCATGGATTAGCAATATCGGAATTGGTAGCTTTTCTGATTGCTCTTCCAGTAGGGCGATAGTGTCCTTAAAGCCACTAGTAGCACTTGAAGCGAGTTCTGGTGAGAAGAAGAGATCAGCTTGGAATGCAAAAATAATGCCCAAATACTTTTTATCTTTCGCCAACTGAAATGCTTGATTAATCCAGGCCAAGTTCGCGCTATTTCGTAGGGCATACTCTTGATTGGATGGCTCATCTCTTCCTAAATTATTATTGGACCCTGGGATATGTACATTCACAAATAAGAAGCCGGATTTAGTCCACATAGAATTTTCAACATAAGCAGAAAATTGCGGCATGAGGTCCGCTTGGCGCTGAAGCTTCAACTTGATCTTGCCAAAACTATTGCTCGTATTGAACTGGGTCGATCTAATATGGGCTAAGCGCTCTAATGGGTCATATGCTCCAGCTAAAGGACGATGGCAGTCCGTCCATTCATTATCACCAATACTATAGATTAATGGCGCCTTAAAGCTGTTGAAATATACCGTCATTTTTTCAACATGCTCATTGCTACAGGGTGTGCTACCGGATTTTGTGTCACCTATAAAGATTGAGAAATCTGGCTTTTGAGTATTGATCGATGTGATCAAGCGCTCAAAGCGAGGAAAGTCTGCGGGTTGAGAGTAGGGCATGTCACCCAATGCAACAAATTTAAATGGTTGTGAGCATACTTTTCCTACGAATAGGCAACATGTCGCCAGAATGGCAAGGCTAAATTTTATTGCGGACTCTTTTTTTGTGCCCATTAAAACCTCCAATTAGATCTAATAATCTACCTTTTTAATATGACAGATTAGTGTAAAAAATACTGATGGACTATTTTTCTTGTGCATTAATCAAATTGAAATATATGCACTTTAGTATTTGGTTTTAACAAGCAATATTAATTTGAAGGAGTTTAAAAGTAATGACTTTGGAAATGAAAAGTAATTTATCTAAAATTTTCCGTCAACCTGAATCGAAGCTCAATTTAGATCAGAGTAAGCAGAATGAGCAAACACCCGCACTAAAACTGTTCTCATTGCGATCTACAACAAGCCCCTTTGTTGTTAATAATGAATTTGCATTGCAGCTTGATGAAATTATCTAATACGGAATTGCAACAAGAGAGTCTCATACCCCCCTTGTCATTTTTGTAATAAAAATTCTACGAGATTGGCAAGCTAGGTGATTTTGATGCTAGTAGGTGTCGCAGTGATGTAGCCCACTGCAGCACCAAATCGACCCTTATAGTTCTTTTCAATTAAAGGATTCAGTATTGGCATGACCTTTGCATGCAGTTTCCCTAGCCAATCTCCTGGATGCTGAAAGTTAGCAGTGATGTAAGTCCATCCATTGAGGTTATCCACCACACTTAAACCGGTTGCTTCAGCACCAGAGGGCATAGATGCCACTCTGCTAAGTTTTTTAGTATCGACGTTATAAGCCCAAATAAAATTATTCACATGGGTGCTGCTATCCTCACCAATAAAAAGGGTTCTTAACTTTTCAGAAAACTTTAAATTATCTGGATTGGAAATCATGTTGGGATCAGCTAAGTTGCCGAGTTCATCTTGCTCTATATCTCGACCAACAATGAGTGCTGATATTTGACTCGGTACCCAATTACTTTTTATGGCATTTCCTAATTGGTCACGTTGATTGCCCTCAAGCTTGCTTGTCATTACGGCGCCTGCGATTAAAGGCTTTTCTAATTCAATCATGCTTTGTGCATTCCAGCCCTTACCAGTTTTAATCATGGAATCTTGTATATTTTGCAATGCAAAGTAAGCCACTTTATCTTTGAGGTTAGCGCTGGTTCCTTCCATTTTGCTAAAACCCATGCTGCCACCCATGAGATAGGCATAGCGATGCGTTTCTAAAAATGCCGCTGCCTTTTCCATTCCCGGTTTTATTTTTACCCAGTTTGCTACACCATCGTAGAAAATTTTAGTGAATGTCTCGTCGCTCGGATCCGCCTTTAAAACGGTCATGATCTCGGAGGGTTTTAAGGTCGATGCTAACTTTTTGATTTCATCACTAGTGGCATGACCGAGCTTGATCCAGGATAGTTTTGCACCTTCATCTTTGGGATCAATCGAGAATCCCTTGCCCAGTTTGGCTACGTATAGAGTGCCGGAAGAGAGATCCGCTTCCTTGTCGGCAATGAAAAGAAATAGGCCGCTATTCGTGAAGTCATCACCCATGAGGACGGTTCTTTTATCGGGCATCACCTCAACTAATTCATGTGAAATACGGCCGAGACAATAGTGTTTTACAAGAGTGCCTGATCCATCAGGATTTACGGTCACTTCGGGGAGGTGGCCATAGTTGTAAGGATTGGCGCTAGTTTCGTTACCGTAGAGATTTTTGCTGAATGACTTAAAGCGGGGATTCTCATGAGCAAAGGGGGCATCAGGCTCATACTCTTCACTAGATAAATGCGTATTCCAGGGTGACAGGCTGGCGCCACAAGTAATCCAGAGGCCTTGGGCACTTGATGTATCGACGGGAGTGTATTTAACTAAAGAGAGTTTGCCGTTAAGCGGATCTTGATTGAGTGTTAAGACAGCGATTTGCGAGGGTAGTACCCCGTACATTTTTTCACCGCCTTGATTGCTATTGGTATATTCAAATTGAACCACTGCAAACACCGTATTACCTTTTACTCCTTTAACATTCACCTTTTCAAGCTTTAATAAAGACATTCCATCAGGACAGTCAGAAAAGAATTGTCTTTCTTTGCCTATTACAGAGTTATCCATAATGGGTCGATTGTGAATATCTACATATCCCCCGGCTAATATTTTTCCATTCTTGCCATCTGGAACTCCATCTCCAGTGATAAAGAATGGCTCATAAGCGAGTTTGTACGCTTTTTTATTTCCATTTTGCGAGGTGATTTCAAGCATTGATCCCACTGAAGTAGTAGCCATCACTTCCGGAATGGCTAGAGTAGGGGCCTCCATGGAGATAAATTCTGCAAACTGAAAGCCAGATTTGGCTTCGGCAGCAAGTAATGGGGAGCTATTAAAGAGCGTGGTAAGGCCAACGGAGCCCATGGGTAGCATTGGAGCGCCCATGGCCATTTTAATAAATGAGCGACGCTTTAGTGCTGTAATGTTTGACATAGTATGAGTGGTTTCTTTATCAGGCATTGTTTGGCTAATTTTTTATTGTCCAGCCAGAATATGACAGTTTGATTAAGGCCTCGATAGAGCGTCAAATGCTTCATTGCGACTCATTAGGGCGGTTTAGACCATAGGACTGTCTTCATTTTGAAACATTGATAGTGCATGATTTAGTTGTGAACAATTCCGCTCAAAATCAACGCTCCATCATTACCTGCCCTCATTGCCTGGTCGATGAAATCCTCGAGATTCCTCGGGGATCCTCTCATCACCTCTATCGATGCCCATCTTGCAGCACTATCCTGAAGCCTAAGTCCGGTGATTGCTGTATTTTTTGTAGTTTTGGGAGCTTAGATTGCTCTAGTTCAGAACAAAATTTAGCTACATAGTCCTCAATAGAGCAAGGAAACGAATAGATTGCCTATTCTTTTTACGTATATGTCGCAATAATTTCATAAAATAGATCTATTTACTTCAGCACAGCCATATTGGAACCATCTTGGCATTAGATAAAGACGTCTCTGGAACAAATGGAACAGACCTAGTTGCCGCGGTCGACTTAGGTTCGAATAGCTTCCGCATGTTGGTAGCTCAAGTTGTACGCACACCTTCTGGCACTCAGTTACGTCCAATCGATACCTTACGCGAATCGGTTCGTTTGGCAGCTGGATTAACTGACAATAAATTACTGGGTAATGAGGCTTACCAGCGTGGCATTACTACGATAAGTCGTTTTGGTGAGCGCATCCGAGGTTTTCACCCTTCTAAAGTGCGTGCTGTTGCTACTAATACCTTACGAGTTGCAAAAAATGCCGCTAACTTTGTGCGGGATGCAGAAGAGGCTTTGGGTTTTCCTATAGAGATCATTGCGGGTGTTGAAGAGGCGCGTTTAATTTACATTGGCGCTGCCCATGAAGTGCCAGCAGTTCAAGGAAACCGCTTAGTGGTCGATATTGGTGGAGGCTCCACAGAGCTCATTATCGGCAAGGGATATGAGCCCAAGCAAATGGAAAGTCTCTATATTGGTTGCGTTTCTCATAGCCTGCGTTTCTTTCCGAAGGGGAATATTGATTCCCATGCTTTTAAGGAGGCTGAGTTAGCAGCACGTCGCGAAATTCAAGTCATTTCAGGGGCCTATTTAAAGAGCGGCTGGAAGCAGGTCATTGGATCTTCTGGAACCGCTCGAGCCTTAGCTGAATTGATTGCAGAAAATAACTTCAATGATCAGGTTGATGGCCTCATCACGGGCCGGGTAAATGGAACTAGCGGCTTAATTACACGTGATGGCTTAAGAGCCATGAAAAAACATCTTCTGAAATATGAAAATATCAGTCAGGTTGAGTTAAGTGGTCTCAAAGACGACCGTCGCTCTGTTTGGCCTGGTGGACTTGCAATCATGATTGCCGTCTTTGAAGAGCTTGGGATTGAGAGTATGGAGGTTACCGATGCCGCCTTGCGCATTGGGGTGCTCTATGATCTTCTCGGCCGTTCTCAGCATGACGATATGCGTTTTGTGACGGTCGAGCAATTTATGCAGCGCTATGCTGTGGATCGAGACCAAGCTAAACGGGTTGGCGACTTAGCGGGTGAGTTTTTGGCTCAACTGCCAAAGTCTGACGAAGAAAGTCGGGTTGAGAATATTGCCTTATTGCAGTGGACTGCCAACTTACATGAAATCGGTTTATCGATTTCTCATAATGGATATCACAAACACTCAGCTTATATCGCGGGGTGCGCAGATATGCCGGGCTTCTCTAAAAATGATCAAGCAAGGCTAGCTGCTTTGCTCATTGGCCACACTGGAAAATTAGGCAAGTTAGCAAATAATGCTAGTTTCTCAGATTGGCGCATGTTGTTCTGTTTGCGTTTGGCTCAAGTACTTTGCCGTGGCCGCAGCGATAGTCATTTACCTAAGGTCAAGGTTTCAGAACACAACGGCTCGTATTTAGTGAGTCTTTCTAAAGAATGGGCTGATGCACACCCACTTACTGAGTTTAGTCTACAAAAAGAAGCGGCCGAATGGGAGCGTGTCGGCCGTCCTTATACCATTAGCTTGAAGTAATCTTTATAGTCCGAAAAAATGCTTAGCGTAGCGCGGATTAATTTCTGATAAGCGCAGCATAGTAAGTACATCGGCAGTATTAAAGTCTGGATCCCAAGCCGGTGCACTACAAATCTTAGCGCCTAGCTTCAAGTAGCCTTTGATTAATGGTGGTGGCTCTACTTCGAGTCCGCCGTTCAGGCGCTCAAGGGGCAAAGGCAGTCGGGGAAAAGCATGATGCTCTACCGGTGCCATTTGCTCGCTACCGAGGGAGTTGTAGAGGCTAGCTGCAAAGTGACCACCATCTGCCATCGGAATACTCGCGCAACCAAGCATGATTTCATAATCATGTTTTAGCATGTATTGGGCAAGTCCACTCCACAAAGCCATAATCACAGCGCCAGAGCGATAGTCTGCATGGACACAGGATCTACCAAGCTCTACCATTTTTGGACGCAAATGGTTTAAGCGTGACAAGTCAAATTCAGAATCAGAATAAAGGCGACCGATTTCTAAAGCCTTATGGGGAGGGAGTACGCGATAAGTACCTACTACCTTGAGTGACTCTTGATCACGAATCAGTAGATGATCACAATAAGTATCAAACTCATCAATATCTAAGTTTTCAGCATTAGGCGGAAGATTAGCCCCCATTTCTTCTGCAAATACCTTATAGCGCAGGCGTTGTGCTTCTTTTATTTCGCTAGCATTGCTGGCCCAGCTAATTTGAAAAGCAGGGCGTTTTGGCTTGGCAATTGTCTTTTCAAGAACTGCTGGCTCATGAATGGCTAGCTCTGCACGGGCTCGAGTAGCAAACTTTTTGCCGAATAATTTTTTAGCTATTTTCTTTGAAAAGAGTTTTTTAATCGCTTCTGTTTTGCTCTTCTTATTCTTTTTTGGCTTGCCTTCAAAGCGAGAATTGAAGATATCAAATGCGCCTAGTGGGTTTGGAATTTCAGACATAGCTTTCCTTTATTTATTTCTATGATGGTAGAAGTGCACTGTTACCATTTCATGACAATGGGTGTACAGATGGTGATCCAAAGTAGTGCTGCAATGATCAAGGTCAGCATCACGGCTGCCGACCCAAAATCCTTCGCTCTCTTTGAGAGATCGTGATGCTCAAATGAGATGCGGTCGATGGCTGCCTCAACGCTGGAGTTGAGTAATTCCACTACTAAAACCATGATTAATGAGGCAATCAGACCACACTTTTCTAGCGGAGTAATTGGCAGAAAAAAGGCGATTGGCGTAAGTACGATGAGCAGGGTGAGCTCTTGTCTAAAAGCACTTTCTTCTTGGAATGCATACACAATGCCGCACCAAGAGTTCTTGGCAGCATGCCAAGCTCTAGTAAGTCCTCGATTGCCTTTGTGGGGGTTTTGATTAATGTTATATGGAGTGGTCAAAATAAAGCCTTATGCTAGGGCTGTGACATGAACTTCTGGAGATGGCACTGGCTTTAAGTGATGAGCAAATTGCTCTGAAGCAGCTCTCCACGAGAATTTTTCAGCATGTGCTCTGGCCACTTCACGTGGAATTTTGAGAGCCTGCAAACATGCTTCGCGTAAATCTTCATGCATTGCGCCTGCTGGTGAGTCGCCGAGAACATCTATTGGGCCGGTGACAGGGTATGCTGCGACAGGTGTTCCACAAGCCATTGCTTCAAGTAATACCAAGCCAAATGTATCGGTTTTACTTGGAAATACAAATACATCAGCAGCGGCATAGACCTTCGCTAACTCCTGTTGCTGAAGGACGCCAAGATAGTTGATATCTGGATATTTTTCTTTGATACCGGCCATTGCGGGACCATCACCCACTACCCATTTAGAGCCAGGTAAGTCAATCTCCAGGAAGGCGTTGATATTCTTTTCAACTGCGACTCGACCAACATATAAAAAGATTGGATGCGCAGTATTGAGTGTTTTGGAATCCTGCATTTTGAAAATATCTAGATCAACGCCTCTAGACCACAGAACTACATTATTAAGACCGTATTTTTCCAAATCATCTTTCACCACAATGGTGGGTGCCATTACCGCCATAGAGGGTCCATGGAACCAGCGGATAAACGCATAGGTAATCGCAAGCGGGATACCAGTACGTGCTTTAACGTATTCTGGGAAGCGGGTGTGATAAGCAGTGGAGAAGGGTAGTTTGTTCTTGACTGCATAGGATCTTGCGGAAAGACCAAGCGGTCCTTCGGTAGCGATATGCATGGCATCAGGGGCGAAAGCTTTGATTCTGCGGGCAACTTCTTTGCCGGGAAATAAGGAGAGTGCTATGTCAGGATAGGTGGGGCAAGGAATCGATTTAAAGCCATTAGGCGTAATCATTTCCACTTCGTGACCCATGGCAAGCAGTTCGGCACGGGTTTGCTTAAGCGTTCTCACAACGCCGTTCACCTGCGGATCCCATGCATCAGTGATGATCATAATTTTCATACGACAGCCTCTTTAATAAGTGCTTGAACAGCGGGTTGGAGGGTAATTTCAGGTAGTTGAACTGGATCTCCTTTGATATGGGTCCAGTAAATAATTTTGAGTTCACCTTCTACTGTTTCAACTAGAGCGGATAGGCTTTCAACCCAATCCCCATCATTGCAATATAGGAGGCCATCAATCTCGCGGATCTCAGCTTTATGAATGTGACCACAGACAACGCCATCACAATGTCGTAGGCGCGCCTCTCTCGCCATAATGTGTTCAAAATCAGCGATATAACTCACTGCATTTTTGACTTGATGCTTGAGATACTGGGAAAGAGACCAGTACTGTAAGCCCATCTTGACCCGCAGCATGTTGTAGTAGCGGTTGATATATAGAATGAAAGAGTAGAGAGAATCACCGACGTAGGCTAGCCATTTGGCGTATTGCATGACGCCATCAAACAGATCGCCATGGGTAACCCAAAGTCGACGACCATCTAGCGTGGTATGAATGACTTCTTCCTGCACCTTGATATCGCCAAACGACATGCCGAAATACTGCCGAGCAGCTTCGTCATGATTGCCAGGTATGTAAATGACCTCAGTCCCTTTTCGGGCCTTACGTAATAATTTTTGAACTACATCATTGTGGGATTGGGGCCAATAAAAAGATTGTTTGAGACGCCATCCGTCGATGATGTCGCCAACTAAATAAAACTGATCAGCCTCATTGTGTTTTAAGAAATCGAGGAGGTAGTTGGCCTGACACCCTGATGTTCCTAGGTGTACGTCTGAAATCCAGATGGCTCTGTAATGCATCATGAGTAAGCATTAAGCCTAACCATCGTGTAATCTTCATGACAGTTTTATGGCATTTTGATGACATGATTTATATTGATGCTTGTTTATGAAAAACCTTCCTCAAAACCAAGTATCTAGTGAAACGCCAAAACTTTTGGTCATCTGGGCATGGACTCAAATAGGGGTGCATGTGATTTGCGGTGTCTGTACCCTATCTTTTATTTTTCCATTTCTGGACCGCAGGAACAAAGATCGAAAAATTCAGGAATGGTCAAAGCATCTTCTGAAGATATTTCATATTGAGCTGCTTGTGCAGGGTGCTGGTTTACTTAAGCATGCTCCGCACTTAATCGCTTCTAACCATATCTCTTGGTTGGATATTCATGTGATCAATGCATTTAGACCAATTCGTTTTGTCGCGAAGTCTGAAGTGGCGGGGTGGCCTATCTTTGGGTGGATGGCTCAGCAATTAGGTACCGTCTTTATCCGTCGAGATAGTGCTCGCCATGCAAGACAGGTGGTGGGTCAAATGGCCGAGGTGCTGAAAACAGAATCCATCTGCATCTTCCCCGAAGGAACCTCAACAGTTGGAGCGACTGTTTTGCCTTTTAAGCCCAATCTTTTTGAGTCGGCTATCGTTACTCAAACCCTAGTTTTTCCGCTTGCGATTCAATACCTCTCAAAGGTGACTGGAGAGAGAAGTGAGTCCCCCGCCTTTATTGGCGATATGGGCTTATTAGAGTCCATGGCCAATACCATCAAAAACCGCTCTTTAGTAGCAAAAATTACCATCCTTGAGCCGTATATAAGCAGCCCACAGAACACACCTGATCGCAAAAATGTGGCTCATTATTGCCAGGATTCCATTGCTAAAGCCCTATAAGCGGCATATGTAATAAAAATGTCATATCCTTACTATACAAAGCTAGTAATGCCTCAGAGGAAGAAATGACATCAAAACATGAAGAGATGGCTGAGTGGTATCGACGTGCTCAGATAGATATTCTAGATAGCATGGATGAAGAGCTCGAGATGGAGCTTGATGATGGTCGCCTATCCCAAGACGGTGGCAGCGGATCAGCGATTCCCCGCCATACCTATTTTAAGGAACTATTTCGCCTGCAAGGGGAGTTGGTAAAACTCCAAGACTGGGTTGTAGAGAATAAGCTGAAGGTAGCGGTGATATTTGAAGGTCGCGACTCTGCCGGTAAGGGTGGTGCTATTAAGCGTGTTACTCAAAGACTAAACCCGCGTGTTTGTAGAGTGGTTGCCTTAAATGCTCCAAGCGAGCGTGAAAAAACGCAGTGGTACTTTCAGCGTTATGTTTCTAACTTGCCCGCTGGTGGCGAGATTGTCCTATTTGATCGTAGCTGGTACAACCGCGCTGGTGTAGAGAAGGTAATGGGATTTTGTACCAATGACGAGTATGAAGAGTTTTTGCGGACAGTCCCAGAGTTTGAGCGCATGATTATTCGCTCTGGAATTATCTTAATCAAGTATTGGTTCTCCATCTCGGATGAAGAGCAGTACAACCGCTTCATGATGCGTATTCATGATCCGCTGAAGCAGTGGAAGTTAAGTCCGATGGACTTAGACGCCCGCCGTCACTGGGAGGCTTATACCAAGGCAAAAGAGACGATGTTAGAGCGGACAAATATCCCCGAGGCTCGATGGTGGGTTGTTGCTGCAAATGATAAGAAAAAAGCACGCTTAAATTGCATTACCCATTTACTCGATCAAATCCCCTATAGAGAAATTGATCATCCGACAATTACCTTGCCGGCCCGCGTGCACAATCCAGATTATTTGCGCGGCCCAGTGCCTCGTGCAATGTATGTGCCTGAAGTCTATTAATTAAAACGCACCTCTTAAGCCTACCATTACACTTCTACCCGGTTGGGGTGCATAGAGTCTGACTGCCATCGGGGTAGTGGCATATCGGATCTGCTCATTAAGTAAGTTCTTGAGGTTCATAAAGACCGTCCAATTCACATCCCGCACTCGTTCTGTGTAAGAGACGCCAGCATTCAATAAGTGATAACTTGGAGCAGGGCCTTGCTCCCAATTGGCTAAGCGATTCTGTTGATAGCTATAAATGTAAGTTGCATTTGTCAGCCAACCATTTTTTTGATGCGCTAGCTCTGCGCCTAAACGCGGAGCTGCTTGCAAGGGAAGATTACCGCCCGCATCAAAAGTGCCTTGAGAAGCATCACCAAAGACTCGGCCACCTAAGCCTGTTTGATTCCAGTTATAAGTGACTTCACCCTCAACACCTTTAATGGTGGCCCTAGCTTGCCGTGCAGTGACTACATTGAATCCATTACCCTCATGACCAGGATTGTTGATTGCTGTGCCTGTGTAGTAGCCATAAATATAGTTATTGAAGCGATTGGCATAGAGGCTTGCCTTACTTCTCAGGAGACCACTCGTTTTTTGTAGATTAAATTCTAAGTTATGCGAGGTCTCTTTAGTGAGATTGGGGTTGCCTAAGTCAAAGGTGGCAGTAGATTCATGAGCGCCATATGAGTAGAGCTCTTGAACGCTTGGTGCCCGTTGTGAAACTGTGTAAGCCACTCCTGTTCCATAGCCTGGCATAAAACTCCATAGGCTTCCTGCGGAATAGGAGATGAGATTAAATTTACGATTTTGTAAGCTAATCTCAGGGGTGACTCCACCAATTGGTGGCGTAGTTGGCTCCGGATGTAAAGTAGTTCCTAAATTCGGATTCTGGGCAACATTGTTGTAACGCAGACCTAAACTAGCTTGCAGAGAATTCCATCTACCTTCTTCAATCCAAAACAAGGCATTGGAATTGGTTTTGGTTGGTGGAATAATTGCGTAGCTAGCAGTACCCACTTCAGTAGCATTGAGAGAGGCGGTAGAGGCTTGCGCTCCGAAGGTGCCTTTCCAGCCAGCGATGGGATTGTGTGCTAACTCAAGGCGAGCCTCATTGGCGATATTCTTCCAATGGGAAGCGGCCACCCCAGCATTATTAAATTCAGTATGGTTGTAATTCGAATTCGCTGCACTAAATTTTATAGAAGAAAAACCAGCAAATGGATTACGTGTTTGATGCTGTAGGTCATAGCGATTCTGAGACTGATTGATTGAACCGCCATCTGGCGTTGGCACGCCATAGTTATTATTTAATCGTTCTACAGAAACTCCGGTGTACCCAGATTCTCCAATATGAGAGATTCCAAATCCTAAATTATTTTGATTGTTAAAAGAGTTGGGCAACTTACCGCTATAGTTATTTCCGCGATTGCCGGCGGGCGGAACTGTCCAGCCACCTGCGGGTTCTCCTTGCGATTGAGTCGAGGTCACAGGGATGCGGTAATTGTTAGCATTATTAATGGCAGTATCCACATGCACTGCAATGGAACCAAAAGCACTATCGATCTCTAAGGCAGTAGCGCGACCATTGTTGACAGTTTCATAACTCGTGTTGATGGCACCTGTTGGCCTATCTGGTAGATTAGTCAAGATGCGGTCATTCACAACATTCACTAGACCACCACTGGAGCCCGAGCCATACAGTAGGGCGGCAGCGCCACGCAGGATTTCTACTTGATGCGCATTTTGCATGTTATTGCCAACAGCATGGTCTTGCGAGATGTTGGATACATCACCAACGGATAATCCATTTTGCAAGATTTGTACACGAGAGCCTTCAAGACCACGGATGACGGGTCGTGATGCACCCGCGCCATAACCAGTAGCCGATACTCCTAACTCATTGGCCAAGGTTGCGCCTAGAGTGCTGCCGAGTTTATTCAGAAGCTCATCCCCTTGCAGAACTTTCGTGGGCGTCAAAATACTTTGAGTGGCTTCCTGTGATCCGGTTGCTGTGATTTCGAGACTTGGCGTTGCTGTTTGAGCAACAGCAGCCGAACTCAGTAATCCTGCAATAAAAGCAAAAGCAAAAGCAAAAACAAAAACATGCTTTTTCTTAGTTAAAAATAGTAGGGGTTGCTGCATAGTGACGCTTTCATTCTGATGAATGTACCTATTGAGACGTGGACATTCAATAAATCGGCAAGCCAGGCATTTGCTTGGCAAGGTGGGGATTTACAGAGTGAAGCTAGGTGGCGCTCTCGATTGATAAAGGACAGTCTGAATACCAGTTGTAATAGACTGATTTGGAACAGGCTTAAGAGTATTGAAGGCGATCTGCACCGCAAATACAGTCGGAGCAGAATTGATAAATCCTGCAAGCGTAAGCGCATCCAATAAATGACAGTTAGCAGAACTGTGACCCAGAGTTGGCGCCTGGTCTATACAGCTCAATTCAATGTTTTGTTGCTGGATCCCGGAATGGGCAATGCCGTGGGCAAAGCCAATCCAGTGGGTGCCTAATAAGCTAGCAACCAGAAAACACAGGGCAATAAACCCCCTGAGCTGCTTTCTGAGAGTGCTTAAAAATAGGGCGTTCATCTTCCGAATCTTACAGTATTTGCCCCAATAGGCCATCTCAGTGTAGAATAACGGTTCCGTCGGAGTGTAGCGCAGCCTGGTAGCGCACCTGCTTTGGGAGCAGGGGGTCCAAGGTTCGAATCCTTGTACTCCGACCACTTTCCTTATTGTTCTAGATAAAGACCCAGCATATTCTGCCCATAGCTCAGCTGGATAGAGCAACGCCCTTCTAAGGCGTAGGTCGCACGTTCGAATCGTGCTGGGCAGGCCAA
>CANGCM010000006.1 GCA_947452535.1 Burkholderiaceae bacterium
AAGTCTGAAGCGTTTATTCCTGTTGAAGAATTCCATAACGACGCTGGCGAGATTGAAGTAGCTCCTGGCGATTTCGTTTCTGTTGCTATTGACGCTCTTGAGAACGGCTATGGCGACACAATCCTTTCCCGTGACAAAGCGAAACGCTTGGCATCATGGATGAATTTGGAAAAAGCACTCGAGCAAGCTGAGATCGTTACTGGTACTGTTACCGGTAAGGTTAAAGGCGGCTTGACTGTGATGGTGAACGGTATCCGCGCATTCTTGCCTGGATCACTCGTTGATACACGCCCAATTAAAGACACCAGCCCTTACGAAGGTAAGACGATGGAGTTCAAGGTTATTAAGCTCGATCGTAAGCGTAATAACGTAGTGTTGTCACGTCGTGCGGTAGTAGAAGCTAGCCAAGGTGAAGAGCGCGCGAAATTAATGTCTAACCTCAAAGAAGGTAGCGTTGTTCAAGGTATCGTTAAGAACATCACTGACTACGGCGCGTTCGTGGACCTCGGTGGTATCGATGGCCTCTTGCACATTACCGATTTGGCATGGCGTCGCGTGCGTCACCCAAGCGAGATGTTGACTGTTGGTCAAGAAGTGACCGCAAAGATTTTGAAGTTTGATCAAGAGAAGAACCGTGTTTCACTTGGTGTGAAACAACTTGGTGATGATCCATGGGTTGGTATCGCTCGTCGTTACCCACCGAACACCCGTTTATTCGGTAAGGTAACGAACCTGACTGACTACGGCGCATTCGTTGAAATTGAAAGTGGTATCGAAGGTTTGGTACACGTTTCTGAGATGGACTGGACTAACAAGAACGTTGCTCCAAGTAAAGCTACTGCATTAGGAACCGAAGTTGAAGTGATGGTTCTGGATATCGATGAAGACAAGCGTCGTATTAGCTTGGGTATCAAGCAGTGCAAAGCTAATCCATGGGAAGAGTTCTCACGTGGCCAGCAAAAAGGCGACAAGTTAACTGGCGCAATCAAGTCTATTACTGACTTCGGTGTGTTCATTGGCTTGCCTGGCGGTATCGATGGTTTAGTTCACCTTTCAGACCTCTCATGGAATGAGCCGGGCGAAGAGGCTGTTAAGCGATACAAAAAGGGCGACGAAATTGAGGCGACTGTATTGGCCATTGATGTTGAGAAAGAGCGTATCTCTCTTGGTATCAAGCAATTGTCTGGTGACCCATTCAACAATTACACATCTGTTAGCGACAAGGGTAGCTTAGTCACTGGTACTGTGAAGGCTGTTGATGCTAAGGGTGCAACTATTCACTTGGCTGATGAAGTTGAAGCTTACTTACGTGCCTCTGAGATCTCAACTGATCGTGTTGAAGATGCACGTAATGTATTGAAAGAGGGCGATAGCGTCACTGCCATGATCATTAATATTGATCGTAAGTCACGCGTCATTAATCTTTCAATCAAAGCGAAAGACAGTTCTGATCAACAAGATACTATGAGCAAGCTCCAGGGTGATGCGCAGTCTGGCACAACCAACTTGGGTGCTTTATTAAAAGCTAAGATGGACAATCAAGGCTAAATTAATATCGCCGCTTTCCAAGTGGAGAGCGGCGGTTATTTATTGATAGATCATGTCAGATCAAGAGCAACAAGCAATTACTCGCTCCGAACTTGTGGAGAGTTTGGCGGAACAATTTCCCCAGCTTTTACCCAGGGATGTAGAGTTGGCAGTAAAAACATTGCTAGATACGATGACTCACGCTTTAGCCGAAGGCAAGCGGATTGAGTTGCGTGGCGTTGGAAGCTTTGTTTTACATCATCGTCCGGCGCGTGCTGGCCGCAACCCCAAATCTGGTGAGAAGGTATTAATTCCGGAAAAACGGGTGCCGCATTTTAAACCTGGTAAAGAATTACGTGAGCGTGTTGACTACAAGCCCTTAAAGCAAGTGAGCCCTAAAGAGGGTTCTGGTGCCTAGTCACATAGCGCATACCCAGTGGTCCAATCGGGCCATTTTTTTATTTAAGCTCTGTACAAGATGATTCAGATTGCAACTTCCTGGTTGCTTCTACTCCCAGTGATGTTCGGAATTGGCTGGCTAGCCTCTCGTTGGGATTTGCGCCTTGAGAATCGCATGGATGAGCGTGAGCGCATGCGTCAGCAACGCTCTACATTCAAAGGCTTAAGCCTTTTGTTAAACGAGCAGCCAGATCAAGCGATTGAAGCCTTAGTCAAAATTGCTCAGCTTGATCCTGAAACTATTGAATTGCATTTCGCCTTAGGTAGCTTATTCCGTCGCCGTGGTGAAACTGAGCGTGCGATTCGGGTACACCAACATTTGGTGAATCGCGATGACTTAAAGCCGCGAGATCGAGATCATGCTGCCTATGAGCTAGGACGTGATTTTTTGCGAGCGGGTTTATTAGATCGCGCCGAGGCTTCTTTAAATCATGTTGGCGAAGGTAAATTTGCAGCGCCTGCTAAAGAGAGCCTGCTCGAGATGTATCAGATAGAGCGAGACTGGAAGAAGGCAATCATTGCCGCTAGTGAGCTTGAAACCTTACAAGGTAAATCTCATCGTATTGAGATTGCCCATTTTTATTGTGAGCTCGGTCAAGAGGCACTTCGTCGTAAAGACTTGCCTGAAGTCGAGCAATCTATACAAATGGCGCTACAGTCTGTCCCAAACCACGCGCGAGCACTAATTTTGCAGGGTGATTATTTGATTGCAATGGATCGCCCAGCTCAAGCAATTGAGGTCTGGAGTGTTGTTGCCACAACTCACCCCGCTTATATGCATTTACTTGCTGATCGCTGGATGGCGGCACATACTGCTTTAGATAAAGCGGATGTTGGTTTAAGTGCACTTTGTGAGCTATTAAAAAGCCAGGCCTCTGGTGAACTGCTCGATATCGTGCAAAAGCATATGACTCAAATTCGGGGGGCTCAAGCTGCCGAAGTGATGTTGGTTGAGGTGATGCAACACTCACCCAGTTTGAGTGCACTCTCGAAGCTGGCAGAGACTCGCTTGGCATTAGCTGAGAGTAATGGCACACCAGAAAGAGTTTCTGATTTACAGGCAACCCTGCGTTTATTAAAGCAAAGAACTACCAGTTTGGCTCGCTATACCTGTGGTAATTGCGGTTTCCGAGCGCGACGTTTTTATTGGCAGTGTCCGGGATGTAATTATTGGGAGGCTTATTCCCCAAGGCGAAGTGAGGGTGCAGTGCCCAGCGGTCCATCGATGTAACAGAATTAGCTAATAAGTTAACTAAATAAGTTAACGAAATCGTCATCAAAAAAGTTTTTAATGACGGTATTGAATTAATAGATATTTGGAGATATTTTGAAAGTTACTATCATCGGTAGCGGTTACGTGGGTCTGGTAACTGGCGCCTGCCTAGCAGAGCAGGGTAACAACGTCTTTTGTGTTGACGTAGATCCTAAAAAGATTGAGATCCTCAACTCTGGCGGTGTACCGATTTACGAGCCAGGATTAAAGGAGATGATAGAGCGCAATCGCGCAGCCGGGCGCTTACAGTTCTCTACTGATATTGCCGCCTCTGTTGCTCATGGTGATATTCAATTTATCGCGGTTGGTACTCCACCAGATGAAGATGGCTCTGCGGATTTACAGTATGTTGTCGCTGCAGCACGCAATATTGGTCTTCATATGACCACACCTAAGGTCATCGTAGATAAATCAACGGTGCCAGTAGGAACGGCTGATAAGGTCTCTGCAGCAATTACTGAAGAGTTGATTAAGAGAGGCCTTGCTCCAGAACTGTGCTCAGTAGTCTCCAATCCAGAGTTCTTAAAAGAGGGCGCAGCTGTAGAAGACTTTATGCGACCTGACCGTATTGTGATTGGTACCCAAAGTACGCCAGGAGGTCTGCGCGCTAAGGAGCAGATGCGTAAACTCTATGCTCCATTTAATCGCCACCACGAGCGAACGTACTACATGGATGTCAAAAGTGCAGAGCTTACTAAATACGCCGCTAATGCGATGTTAGCAACTCGTATCTCCTTTATGAACGAGTTGGCCAACTTGGCTGATTTAGTGGGTGCAGATATTGAGGCGGTTCGCCAAGGTATTGGTTCAGACTCTCGCATTGGGTATGGTTTTTTGTACTCCGGTACGGGCTATGGCGGCTCCTGCTTTCCAAAAGATGTCTCCGCCTTATCGAAGACTGCCATTGAACACGGCCGTGATTTGAAGATCCTTGATGCTGTAGAGGCAGTCAACGAGGCGCAGAAATATATCCTCGTAGAGAAGATTGAAAAACGGTTTGGTCAAGATCTCAAGGGAATGAAATTTGCTCTATGGGGCTTGGCTTTTAAGCCGAATACTGATGACATGCGTGAAGCCCCTAGTCGTGTGATTATTCAAGAGTTGGTTAAGCGCGGTGCTTCAGTCATAGCTTATGACCCAGTTGCTATGCCAGAAGCTAAGCATTGTCTTGATACAGACTTTAAGGGGAATCCTGAGGGTTTAAAGCAAGTCACTCTGGTCGATGATCCCATGTCAGCAGTAGTTGGCTGTGATGCTCTCGTGATCGTGACAGAGTGGAAAGCTTTCCGCAGCCCGGATTTTGATCTGCTTAAGGCAAAGCTCAAGAACCCCATCATCTTTGATGGCCGCAACTTATATGAGCCACAGGCTATGCAAGAATTAGGTATTGAGTACCAAGGCATTGGCCGTCATAATTAAAATCAACTAAAAAGAATCCATTAGAGAGATTAGTGCCCCGTGGAAAAAGCTAACCGAGAACAATTTTCTAAAGCCCGCTTATTGGTTGTAGGTGATGTCATGCTGGATCGCTATTGGTTTGGTGACACCAATCGGATTTCTCCTGAGGCTCCAGTACCAGTAGTTCAAGTGAGTAAGATTGACGAGCGTTTAGGTGGCGCTGCTAACGTAGCTCGTAACGTCGCTGCCTTAGGCGCTAAAACGACAATCTTAGGCGTGATTGGCAATGATGAGCCAGGTCGTCGAGTGTCAGAGTTATTGAAGTCGAGTGGTGTCGATAGCCAACTGGAAGTTGATGGCAAGGTACCTACCACTGTGAAATTGCGTGTCATTGCAAGACAGCAGCAACTGATTCGTTTGGACTTTGAGGAGGCGCCTAGTGAAGCTGCCCTGGCTCATAAGCTGGAGCGTTATGAAAAGCTCGTAGGCGATGCTGATGTGGTGATTTTATCTGACTACGGCAAAGGTGCGCTGGGACAAGTCGCTTTAATGATTGAGCAGGCTCGCGCACAAAAGAAAATGATTCTGGTTGATCCCAAAGGGAATGACTACGCCAAATACCGCGGGGCTACTGTACTTACTCCTAATCGCAGTGAATTGCGCCAAGTAGTTGGTCAGTGGACTAGCGAAGAAGATTTAACCAAGAAAGCTCAAGAACTTAGGGCATCTTTAAATCTACAGGCTTTATTACTGACCCGCTCAGAAGAGGGGATGAGTTTATTTACCGAGGCAGGTGTTAGTCACGTTAAAGCACAGGCGCGTGAGGTATTTGATGTATCTGGTGCGGGTGATACCGTGATTGGCACTCTTGCAGTGGCATTGGCAGCGGGATGGCCGCTAGAAAGAGCGATGGCCTTGGCGAATCGTGCTGGTGGTATTGTGGTTGGCAAGCTAGGAACAGCCACCGTTACTTCTGAGGAATTGCAATGACGATTATTGTTACCGGCGCTGCTGGATTTATTGGTGCCAATATTGTTCAGGCGCTGAACGCACGTGGCGAGAAAAATATTATTGCCGTAGATGATCTTCGTCCTGCAGATAAGTATCGCAATCTAGCTGATTTAGATATCGTTGATTATCTTGATAAAGACGAGTTTTTAGAGGCATTTAGAAGTGGACGTTTTGGTAAGGTAAAAGCCGTTTTTCATGAAGGTGCTTGCTCTGACACCATGGAAACGGATGGCATTTTTATGATGGCCAATAATTTCCGTTACACCATGGATTTGCTGGATATTTGTAATGAGCAAAAGGTGCAGTTACTCTATGCCTCTTCAGCAGCCACTTATGGCGGCTCTGATGTCTTCATTGAGAGTCGTGAACATGAGAAGCCACTGAATATTTATGGTTACTCTAAATTCTTATTTGATCAAGTGATGCGTCAGCGCTTTGCTGAAAAAGCCAATAGTACTCAAGTAGTTGGCTTTCGATACTTTAACGTGTATGGCCCTCGTGAATCCCATAAAGGTCGCATGGCTTCAGTAGCATTTCATCAATATCACCAATACAAGACCAATGGCAAAGTAAAGCTCTTTGGTGAATATGGCGGTTATGGTCCAGGCGAGCAAAGTCGTGACTTTGTTTCTGTTGAGGATGTGGTTAAAGTTAACCTCTTTTTCTTAGATCACCCAGAAATCAGTGGCATCTTTAATCTTGGGAGTGGCCGTGCGCAACCCTTTAATGATGTTGCTCATGCGGTGGCGAATGCCATGCGCAAAATGGATCATGCTAACCCTGCAAGCTTAGAAGAGTTGGTAAAAGAAAAAGCGATTGAGTACATCCCATTCCCTGAGGCGCTTAAAGGGAAGTATCAGTGCTTTACTCAGGCCGATTTAACAAAACTGCGTGCTGCCGGATATACAGAACCTTTCTTAAATGTAGAGCAGGGTGTCAGTCGTTATATCGCCTGGCTATCGGCTAATGCTGATTTCTTGGCAAGCCCACTCTAGGCTGCTTAAAACGGTCAACTGACTGAATTTCTAATCGTTGTAACTGATCCACTTGCACTTTGTGTATGTGGATTTTTTTATTAACTGATGGAGATCATATGAATCAATTATTAAAGTCTTTGGTATTTTCAGTAATAGTCGCTCTTTCGGGCTTGGCAATTGCCTCTCCGATTAATGTCAATACCGCTACTCAAACTGAGCTAGAGAGCATCAAGGGGATTGGGCCCTCTAAAGCAAAAACCATTATTGCTGAGCGTTTAGATGGCGGGCATTTTCAGGATGCGAATGATTTGCAAAAACGCGTACGTGGCATTGGTATGAAATCCGTAGAAAAGATGGTGGATAACGGATTGACGATTGAGGCCCCCAGTTCTTTTCGTGAGCCCAATGGTCGTACCAAGAAGGACGGTTCCGGTACTAGTAGACGCAGTTCGCGTGGTCAAGGCAGCTCTCGCAATCATCCGGAACGTCCGGCGCCAAATCGCCGTAATTAAGCCTTTTTACGTCTAGCCTTGCTTATGGCTAAAATAGTTTCATGAGCACACCTTCTTACTTAACTATTTCACAGACCGTGGGCAATACACCCCTGGTTCGTTTGCAACGCATTCCTGGCGCTGGCAACGATTCCAAAAATAATCTGATCTTAGGGAAGTTAGAAGGCAACAATCCAGCGGGGTCGGTGAAAGACCGACCTGCGCTGTCGATGATCCTTCGCGCTCAAGAGCGTAACGAAATCAAGCCTGGCGACACCCTGATTGAGGCTACTAGTGGCAATACTGGTATTGCATTGGCAATGACCGCTGCCATGTTGGGCTATAAGATGGTTTTGGTAATGCCAGAAAATCAAAGTATTGAGCGTCGTCAAAGTATGGCAGCTTATGGAGCTGAGCTGATTCTGACAGCGGCTTCTGGCGGTATGGAGTTTGCGCGCGACTACGCACTACAACTACAAAAAGAAGGCCGCGGTAGGCTGCTTGATCAATTCGCTAACCCCGATAATCCGCGAGCGCATATTGAAACCACAGGTCCAGAAATCTGGCGCGATACCGATGGCCAAGTTACTCACTTTATTTCAGCGATGGGTACTACAGGGACGATCACTGGTGTCTCTACTTATCTCAAGTCCATGAATCCCCAGATTCAGATTATTGGCGCACAACCTGAAGAGGGTTCGCAGATCCCCGGTATTCGCAAATGGGCTCCTGCTTATTTACCTAAGATTTATCAGGGCGATAAGGTAGATCGCATCGAATACGTTAGTCAAGCAGATGCTGAAGATATGGCTAGAAGACTGGCTACTGAAGAAGGTATCTTTTGTGGTATCTCTGCTGGAGGTGCCTTAGTGGTTGCTTTACGAATTGCCCGCCAGGTAGAAAATGCCACGATTGTTTTTATTGTCTGCGACCGAGGTGATCGCTATCTCTCTACTGGAGTATTTCCAGCATAAGGAATACGCTCAAAGTAATTTAACTTTGCTTTACCTTTTTCTTGGCGCTCGCCTTTTTTGACTTTGATTTATTAGGTTCAATGACTTTTGGCTCTTTAGTTAAGGCCACTGGCACCGGCACTACACTCTGATTCTTATATCCCAGGGCTTCAGCAAATTCTGCGACACTTTGTGCATAAAAATAGCTGCGGTTGTATTGCACGATGGTGAGAAAGTTATTCAGGCCTACAACGTAGCGTACCTGATCACTGCCATCTTTATCAGGATAAGGAAGGTCAACGATAAGAGTCTTGCTTTGAGGTTCAACGCCACCCATCTGAAGGTCGCCTTGATCGTTCCTTAGAACTCCTTTGCTAATGAGTTCTTGGACGGTGTATTTCAGCTGGGGCTCGCCATCAGCAAGTGCTTTTGCTTCGCCGACTGCAGATTCCTGTACGGGGAAGTAAATAGGCATGCCTGCTTGCCAGCCATGTTTTCTCATAAAGTTAGCAACACTAGCAATCGCATCTTGAGAACTTTTTTTAAGGTCTATATGGCCGTCACCATCCCCATCGACTGCATAGCTGCGAATACTGCTCGGCATGAATTGCGGAAGGCCAATAGCGCCAGCATAGGAACTATTTTGATTAAGGCAACTATTAAAGCGAACAGGGTTTAGTCCTTGACTGCTATTTTTAGCTGGCAGACTACCGCCACCTTCTGACCAACACATGAGGATGAGCTCCTGTAGTTGATCTTTGAATAGCTGCTCTCGACTTAACTTGTTGGATGTTTCTGGATAGCTAAATGCGAGAGTAGATAAAACATCTTTAACTCGAAAGTTGCCAGTTTGGCGTCCATAGATCGTTTCAATGCCGATGATCGCCACAATCAATTCAGCAGGCACTCCAGATTCCCGCTCAACTTTACCGAGGAATACCTGGTTTTGCTCCCAAAAGGCCTTACCTGCCTTGAGTCGAATCGGCTCAATAAACCGCTTACGATAGGCTACCCAATTTTTCTTAAAACTACCCGATGCCGGTAATACCAATTTGCGTATAGAAGGAATCGTTTTGGTATCTGAAAAGCTGGATTCAAGAATGACCTGAGGAATTCCCTGTTCCTGAGCAATTTGGGCAATCAACTGCTGCAGGTTTTCGCTAAAACGGGCTTCTGTCACAGCATTCTCAGACTGGTTTACGATAGTCTCTGCGGGGTCAGCTTGCTGCGAAGGGATGCTGGAGCAAGCGCCAAGTACTAGCGCTATGAATAGTATTGAGGTGAGGCGGGAGATGCGAAAATTCATGTTTATGAGAATAGGTTCTTAGGCAATTAGCAGGTTTTATTAAATTATAAAAATAATAGTTTTGTTATTGAGGATTTCTAGTAATGACAACAGGATACATAACTCATCCAGATTTTCTAAAACATGAGATGGGTGCCCACCATCCCGAGTGCCCAGAGCGCATTCAGGCGATTAATGATCAGTTAATTCGCAGCGGCGTAGATCGCTTTCTGCATCATCTAGATGCACCTTTAGCAACGGAAGATCAGTTGGAATTAGTCCATAGCCCAGATCATATTGCCTTCGTTAAAGAGCGCTCGCCAGCGAGTGGTTACTTCATGCTTGATGGCGATACCATTATGAACCCTCATACTTGGAATGCCGCCCTCCGTGCTGCCGGCGCAGCCATAGCCGGTGTTGATGCAGTGATGAAGGGGGAGGTCGAGAATGTATTTTGTGCAGTTCGTCCACCGGGGCATCATGCAGAACCAAACCGCTCAATGGGATTTTGTGTCTTTGATAGCGTGGCAGTAGCCGCGCGTTATGCAATGGAAACCTACGGTATTGAGCGTGTAGCCATGATTGATTTTGATGTGCATCATGGCAATGGCACTGAGGCCGCATTCTTTAACGACCCGAATGTACTTATGTGCAGCTTTTTTCAGCATCCGTTTTATCCCTATAGCGGATTAGATGGGGCTAATAATATGGTGAATGTGCCCCTTCCTGCATCTACTCGGGGTGATGTTGTGCGTTCCATCATTGAGGAGCAGTGGTTACCACGTCTGCGTGATTTTGAGCCGGAGCTCATCATTATTTCCGCAGGATTTGATGCGCATCGTGAGGATGATTTGGGGCAAATGGGCTTAGTTGAGGATGACTACGCTTGGATTACCAAGCAGCTCAAGGGGGTTGCGCACCAATATGCCCAAGGTCGCATCGTCAGCTGTCTAGAGGGTGGCTATAACCTATCTGCTTTAGGCCGCAGTGTAGTGGCACATGTTAAAGCGCTAGCGGATATCTAGGGTTGAGCAATAGCAAGATAAAATACTAGAGTCACTTTAAACAATTGAGAATTAAGAATGAAAATCTTGGTAGCGGTGAAACGTGTCGTTGATTACAACGTCAAAATTCGAGTGAAATCAGATCAGTCTGGTGTAGATTTGGCTAACGTCAAAATGAGTATGAATCCTTTTGATGAAATCGCGGTTGAAGAGGCTGTGCGATTGAAAGAGGCAGGCGTCGCCAGCGAAGTAGTGGTAGTTTCTGCTGGCCCTACTCAGTGCCAAGAAACGCTTCGTACTGCTCTGGCCATTGGGGCTGATCGCGGTATCTTAGTGGAGACTGATTACGATTTACAGCCCTTAGCAGTTGCAAAAATTCTGCAGGCACTGTGTCAAAAAGAGCAGGCTCAAATCGTGATTTTGGGAAAGCAGGCAATCGATGATGATAGTAACCAAACTGGCCAAATGCTAGCGAGTCTGATGGATATTCCGCAGGCTACGTTTGCATCCAAAATGATAGTGGCTGATGGTAGAGTCAATGTAACTCGTGAAGTAGATGGTGGTCTTGAAACTATCTCCCTGAGCTTGCCAGCAGTTGTGACAACAGACTTGCGATTAAATGAGCCCCGCTACGTTACGCTCCCCAATATCATGAAGGCTAAGAAGAAGACCTTAGAGGTCATTAAGCCCGAAGATCTTGGCGTGGATATTTTATCGAGACTAAAGACCATTAAGGTGGAAGAACCCCCTCAGCGAAGCGCTGGCATCATGGTTGCAGATGTTGCAGCTTTAGTAGATAAACTCAAAAATGAAGCGAAGGTGATTTAAATGGCTGCACTCGTTATTGCTGAACATGACAACATTTCTCTAAAGGTCGCTACGCTTAATGCTATCGCTGCCGCTCTACAGTGCGCTCCAGAAGTTGATGTACTGATTGCTGGCAGTAATGCAGATGCTGTTGCATTGACAGCAAGTCAGGCCTTAGGTGTACGAAAAGTGATCCTGGTTGATGACCTCAGCCTGGCGGATCAGCTAGCAGAACCCTTGGCGGCTCAAATTTTGGGGCTTGCAAATAGCTATAGCCATATACTTGCGCCTTCAACAGCAAACGGTAAAAATGTTTTACCGCGTGTTGCTGCGAAGTTAGATGTGGCGCAATTATCTGACGTTACTAAAGTGGTCAACGCCAATACCTTTGAGCGTCCTATTTATGCGGGTAATGCTATTGCTACGGTTGAATCGAGTGACTCAATCAAAGTGATGACTGTGCGTACTACCGGTTTTGATCCAGTGGCTGCAACAGGCGGTTCAGCTTCCATTGAGAAGCAAATTGCTATCGTTACTGCTAACCCAACTGCCTCTACTTTTATTGGTCGCGAACATACTAAGTCTGATCGTCCAGAGCTTACGGCCGCCAAAATTATTGTGTCTGGTGGGCGTGGCCTTGGCTCTGGAGAGAAGTATCAAGAGATCATCACCCCTTTAGCTGATAAGTTGGGGGCAGCTCTAGGGGCTTCCCGTGCGGCAGTTGATGCTGGATATGTGCCAAATGATTATCAAGTGGGACAGACGGGGAAGATTGTAGCTCCACAACTTTATATAGCAGTGGGTATTTCTGGCGCTATTCAGCATTTAGCGGGAATGAAAGATTCAAAAGTGATTGTGGCGATTAATAAAGATCCTGAGGCTCCGATCTTTAGTGTTGCTGATTATGGATTGGTTGCAGATTTGAATGCAGCCCTTCCTGAGTTGACTAAAGCGCTCTCATAGATTGCCCCTGATTTACAAAGGACTGGATTAAAGTATAAAAAGCTATCCGTATTATTGGGATAGCTTTTTTGCTTCCTGTAGTTGTGAGATGAAGAATTGTTCAAAAGCAATTGCTAAGAATGTCATCATCACTCCTGCACCCAATACAAGTGAAAAAATAACAGTGAGCACTACGGGCCACCCAGATATGGTGGCTCGACTAGGCTCTAGCCCAGCATTAAATTGCGCATCCCATTTTTCATCGGCGCGTAATCCGTAAGTAATCGTAGTCAGCCAGCTGGCCTCTAAGGTGATGAAGCCGAAAGTAATGAGAACCCAGCCAGGAGCAGAGTGGAAATGGGCATCCTTCAGAATTACCCAGCCAGCAATGCCACCAATAAAGGCGAGTAATTGCGCCCACCCCCAAAAAGATTTGAATCCTTGTAAATAAAAACAATTAAAGCCGGTTCCGGGAAGAAATAATCCGAGCGAACAGAAAAGTAGTTTGTATTTTTTCATTCAGACTTTCGACAATGAAGTTTTATTTGGATATTGAGATGTTGAGATACTTTATTTTGCAGTACTGCTTTTTTGCATAAAACTTAAGACTTCGCGATCTGCGCCAATGAGAAGTAGTTGATCACCATTACGCACAATCGAGCGGTAATCATTTAATTCGTAAAGAAAGTCATTCTCTAACTCCATGCGTTGTGGAGCGCAGGCCATCTTCGTACTTGCGATTTGATCTAGGGTAAAGCCTCGGGCATCTTCAGTAATGCGTGCTGTAAAGCGATTGCAACCGGTCGATCCGCTCAGGCGCTCACTATTAGCATCGAAAATGATTTGAATAGGGTTGCCATTGTCACCTTGGGGGATTTGCCTAGCGCGAACTTCACCCCTGGCATTGGGCGCAAGATTCCAGCGAACTAGCTCCCACTTGGTATTGCGGAACTCACTGCTAGGAGGACTGATTTTGGCAGCGCAGGGCGGGATGACGCTGGCACAAGCGCTTAAAAGCCCCAATCCAAGGCAAGAAATCAGTTGAAATAGCTTCCTTAAGGGGCTTCTAGACGGTCTTAAAATGGCAATTTTAGGGGGCATATTTCTATAAGTCACTGTTTTTAATGGTTATTTTTTAAACTGTTGCACTCTATTCTACTGTCGAAGCTAAATGCACGGGCGCTTAAATAGGTGGATCAAGTAGGGGTTTTCGTCTAGAATATGAGGTTTTCCGCTATACCGTGCATTTGTTTTGTTCATTTGCCCAGTGAGTTGGAGCCCAAGATTTTTGTAGTAATTTCATTGGGTTGTAATCAACCTGTTTTCATTTTAGATTTTAAGGAATAAGTATGGTCGTCATTCGACTGGCACGCGGCGGCTCAAAGAAGCGCCCTTTTTATAGCATCGTGGCTACAGACAAGCGCAATCGTCGCGACTCGAACTTTATCGAGCGTATTGGTTACTTCAATCCACAGGCAGCAGCGAATGAGCAAGCAATGCGCATTGCTCAAGATCGTTTGACTTACTGGACTGGTGTTGGCGCACAAATCTCTCCAACAGTGGTTCGTTTGATTAAAAACAATCCTGCGGTCTAAAGACTTTAAATCCAAAGACTTTCTCTTTGCAGCAAAGTTTTTGGAAGTAGGATTTACTGATAGTTTTATTTGGGGAGTTGAGGTGGCTTCAATATGAATACACCTTCCCTAAATGATTTGATTGAGCTCGGCGCAGTTCAAGACGCTCAAGGCTTACAGGGTCAGATTAAGGTTCGCCCTCATTCTTCCGACCCAGTAGCGCTCTTATCTAGCAAAGAACTTTGGTTATCTCTCATTCCTCGTCGGAATGCAGGTGTTGCTGTATCTCTCGAGCAGGCTTCGTTGACACCTTACAAAGTGAGGCAAGCAAAGATGCACAGTGGCGCCGTAGTGATTGCCTTAGAAGGCATTACTGATCGCGATCAGGCGGAGGCTTTAAAAGGCGCTCGCATTTTGGTTGCTCGCGATGTTTTTCCAAAGGCAGAGAGTGATAGTTATTACTGGGTTGATCTGATTGGTTGCAAGGTGATCAACGTTCAAGGCGAGAGTCTGGGTGAGGTAATTGATGTGAATGACAACGGCGCTCACGGAATCATTGTGACTGGCGATGCTCAAACCAAGTCAATTCAGCAGCTCATTCCTTTTGTTAAGGAAGTGGTGCAGAGTGTTGACTTGCCCAACAAGCTCATTACACTCGACTGGCAAGCTGATTGGTAGCCCACTGAGTAAAACAATAGTCTTTAATGTCTAATTTCTACTATGCGATTTGATGTAGTTAGCTTATTTCCTGAAATGTTCTCTGCGTTAACGCAATGGGGCATTACTGGGCGCGCCTGTGAGCAAGGCCTTGTTAGCGTCAAGCTCTGGAATCCTCGGGATTATTGTGCTGATCCACGTAAGACGGTTGATGATCGAGCCTATGGTGGTGGCCCAGGGATGGTTATGATGGCCAAGCCATTAGAAGATACGATATCTGCCCTGAAGTCTGCACATCAAGCTCAGAACCTGGTTTCTGGCCCAATTTGTCTCTTGGCGCCTCAAGGAGAGGTCTTTTCTCAGAAGATTGCAAAAAATATCTTGGATTATGGCAACTTCACCTTCATTTGCGGTCGATACGAGGCTGTAGACCAGCGTTTTGTTGATCGAAACGTGGATTTACAGCTTTCTATGGGCGATTTTGTGGTTTCTGGCGGTGAATTGCCAGCCATGACTATGATGGATGCAGTCATTCGCCTTATTCCGGGCGCTCTTGGGGATGGCGAATCTGCCCTCCAAGACAGCTTTATGAATGGTCTTTTGGATCATCCTCACTATACCCGCCCTGAAATATATGAAAATTTATCTGTCCCAGACGTGCTTTTAGGCGGACATCACGCTAAAATAGCGGATTGGCGTCGGCAGAAGTCTTTGGAGCTGACGCTAAAGCTAAGGCCTGATTTAATTAAATCGGCAAGAGCTAATGGGTTGCTAAGTAAAGAAGATGAGCAATTTCTTCGCACACTGTAAGTGATTACGCTGTCGAAAAAAAGTTTGTGCTTTATTTAGTGAAATGGTTTTAACTGCATCCTCTGTCTGGTCCGTTGATGAAAGTCTCGGGATTAAACGCTGACAAGATGTTTAAGGATTAATAATGAATTTGATCGAAAAAATTGAGCAAGAAGAAATTGCTCGCTTAACTGCCAACAAAACGCTTCCAAGTTTTGCTCCTGGTGACACAGTGGTAGTTGGTGTAAACGTAGTGGAAGGTACTCGTAAGCGTACCCAGGCCTTTGAAGGCGTCGTGATTGCAAAGCGCAATCGTGGACTAAATTCTAGCTTTATCGTTCGCAAGATTTCATCTGGCGAAGGTGTCGAGCGTACATTCCAAACATACTCACCATTGATTGCTAGCATCGAAGTGAAGCGTCGCGGTGATGTACGTCGTGCGAAGCTCTACTACTTGCGTGATCGTTCAGGTAAGTCTGCTCGTATTAAAGAGAAACTTCCTGCCCGCAAGGTCAAAGCAGTTGCTGAGACAGCAGCGGAATAAGGTTGCTTTAATGCAAAAAAAGGCGGCCTAGGCTGCCTTTTTTATTGCCCTAAAATAAGCTGATGACTGCAAAATCAAATCCACAAGATCAGGCCCTCAGCATTGCTTCTCCTGCAGGTTTTGATGCGCAAGCGGTGCCGATTCATGAGGTCTGTATTGGGCAGCCAAAGTTAGCTGCCAATACCTTGAGTCCGCTGAGTCTACGGAATCGTTTTCAGAGCCCCCCTGTTTGGCAGCCGGAGATTACAGATGAGAGTCGACAGGTCATCGCTGCAAATATCATTTCCAAGCGCCAGGCCGCTGGTAAGGTGACTCGAGCTGCGGTACTGATTCCTTTGCTTTTAAGGAGTGAGGGCCTTACAGTTCTGCTGACACAAAGAACGGATCATTTGCATGATCATGCCGGTCAAATTAGTTTCCCAGGCGGGAGAATGGATCCAGGTGATTCTGATCCGAATGCTACCGCCTTGCGAGAAAGTGAGGAGGAGATTGGTTTGGATCGAAAAAGTGTGGAGATTATTGGCCATTTACCCCAGTATTTAACCGTTTCAGGCTATAGTGTGACGCCAGTTGTGGGATTGGTGAAACCTCAGGCAGAATATGTCCTAGACACCTTTGAGGTAGCAGATATTTTTGAAGTGCCTTTACATTTTTTAATGGATCCTGCAAATCATCAGGTGCGGGTCTGGGGGAGTGATCAGGGTGGTCGTCGGTTTTATTCAATGCCTTACGAAAATCGTTTTATCTGGGGTGCTACTGCTGGAATGTTGCGTAACCTTTATCATTTACTAAAAGTATGACTTTCTTTTCTATTCTCTTCGCTCTGATTGCTGAGCAATATCGCCCGGTAACTGCCAGTCATTGGATCGCGCGTATAAGTGCCCGTTGGTTAGATTGGGTTGCGGCTGAGTTCGGCGGCAAGACTGAGGAGGGTGCAAGTCCTGTTGGTGCGCGTATCGCCTGTTTGGTTGCCTTCATTCTGCCGACATTTTTAGTGTTTGCTCTTTATGTTGTCTTTATGGTGACTTATCCTATTTTAGGATTTCTATGGAACGTATTAATCGCTTATTTATTTTTTGGCTTTCGCCAATTTAGTCACTCATTCACGTTGGTACATGATGCGATTGCGAATCATGACTTGCCAGCAGCTCGCTTGGCACTGGCCGAATGGTACGGCCCCGAATTAGACGCTAGCAATCTGACTGAGACTGAAGTCATTTCTTTGGCTTTAGAGCGCGCGATCATCGGCTCCCATCATCATGTATTCGGAGTGTTGTTCTGGTTCTTGATGCCAATGGGCCCTGCAGGTGTCGTGTTATATCGCTTAGCTGACACTGCAGCGCAGCGCTGGTCTGAAAAGGGTGACTTTAATTTGAGTGAAGCAGCACGCCATTTCTTCTACGTTTTAGATTGGGTACCTGCGCGCATTACGGCCATGGGCTTTGCGATTGTGGGTAACTTTGAAGGTGCGGTCTATGCTTGGCGTCACCTCACCAATAAGTGGTCCGACTCTTTATCAGCGGTGATCTTGGCATCTGGCAGCGGCGCTCTCGGCGTGCGCTTGGGTGAGCCTATGAGTGAGCCTGATAGTGACGAAGCCTTGCGGATGGCTGAGGCTGGTGAACCCGTCTTTTTCGAAGTCGGACTTGAGCCTAATGAGCGTACGATGCGCTCTGCCATTGGCTTGGTATGGCGTTTAGTTATCGCTTGGATGGCTTTATTGCTAATGCTGACCATCGCTCTTTGGCTTGGCTAATTCCCTGAATCTGCGTATCGGCTGTTTTTGAGTCGGAACGTAATTGCCTAAATAGCGCTAGTCTTTCTGGCGCTATTTCATTTCTGTCTACCGCCTCTCGTATTGCGCAGTCTGGTTCTGACTGGTGAGCGCAGTTATGAAAGCGACACTTACCTAGCAGATCATGAAATTCTCTAAAGGCATGCTCTAGTTCACTGACTGACATGTGAGCTAAACCAAATTCCTGAAAGCCTGGAGAATCAATTAAAGCGCCTAATTTGCCATTGGCATTTCGACCCCAAGCTTCGGGTAGCTCAAAGTACCGGCAGGCCGTAGTAGTGTGTTTGCCAGTATCTAATCGCACTGAGTACTCTTGTGTAATTGCGGCAGCATTCGGAACCCAGGCATTGAGTAGGCTTGACTTGCCCATACCAGATTGACCCACGAATACAGACACTTTGCCGCAAATAGCGGGGCGTAATGCCTCAATCGAGGCTTCATCAAACTTAGCGGATACCTCGGTGACGGGGTAGCCCATACGTGCATAGGGCGCAATGATTTTTCGTGCGTGCTCGAGATTGTCTTTCAGGTCACATTTATTAAGCAGAATATGCAAGCCAATTTGATTGGTCTCGGCTGCAACTACTGCTCTACCTAAAAGGTCTGGTGAGAATGCGGGTTGCGTTGCAAGTACGACTAATATTTGATCAACATTCGAGGCGATTAATTTACTCTTGAAGGCATCAGAGCGATAGAGTAAATTGACTCTTGGTTCAATACGAATAATGCGCGCTTGATCGACTGAAGTCATCTCCAGCAACATGCGATCGCCAACGGCGCCAATATGTTGTTTAGCTGGAGTACTGACTTGGATTAATTCGCCAACAGGAGATTCATTTCCGCGCTCATCTTTGACCAGGCGCTGCGCTAAATAGTGTCGCCCATAAGAGGCAGTCAATAGCGCATGAAATTGTTCCATTGACTGAATTGTCTCCTGGAGCGCTCAGTTAAAACGCTTGAGATTAGCAATGCGTAATGGTGCTGGGGGATGCGAGCTGTAAAAGGCAGTGTAGATCGGATCGGGCGTCAAAGTGGATGCATTATCTTGGTAAAGTTTGACTAAGGCAGAGATCAAATCAGTCGCCGAAGATTTATCTGCCGCAAAACCATCTGCCTCATATTCATGTTTGCGTGATGCCAAACTAGAAAGTGGCGTCAGGAAGAAGCTAAATGCTGGTGATACCAACATGAAGAGTGCTAAAGCCAGACCACCGTTATAACCATTGGGGTTAGGCATGACGCCGAGATCGTTATAGAACCAGGGCTGCGTACTAACCCATCCCAGGAGTGCGAAGGTTGCCAGGCTCAAAGCAAAAGAAACTAATAAGCGTTTACGGATATGGTTGCACTTGTAATGACCAAGTTCATGCGCAAGTACTGCTTCTACTTCACCGGGGTTCAGCTTTTCAATCAAGGTGTCAAAAAAGACAATACGCTTTGCTTTGCCCATACCAGCAAAAAAAGCATTGCCATGCGCACTACGTTTGCTACCATCCATTACAAAAAGGCCTTGGCTTGCAAAATCACAACGGCTTAATAAAGCTTCGATTTGTGTCTTGAGAGGACCTTCTTCTAAGGCTTGAAACTTATTAAAGATGGGGGCGATAAATGTTGGGAATATCCACTGCATTAATAGGCTAAAGGCAGTTAGGACTCCCCAAGCCCAGAGCCACCAAAAATCACCTGCTTGGGCCATGAGGCTGAGAATGACCCAAAGTAGAGGAACACCAATCGCACCACCAATACCCAAGCCTTTGATCATGTCGCTAAAGAATAGTTTTGCGCTCATACGATTAAAGCCAAAACGCTCTTCTAAGTAAAACTGTTTGTACCAGGAGAAAGGCAAGTCAATGATTCCGGAGATCAACACAATCGATACGAGCAAGGCGATTTGTTGTGCGATACCTTCGCCCAATAATTGCAGGAGGGATATATTCAAAATCTGTAATCCACCCAATAGGGTGAAGCAGATCAAAATAATGGCGCTAACTCCATTCTCCAAAATACCTAAGCGAAGCTTGGCGATCGTATAGTCGGCAGCCTTTTGATGTTCTGCCAAGGAAATCTGAGAGGCAAACTCACTAGGAACCACATCACGGTGAATAGCGACGTGACGAATTTGGCGTTGGGATAACCAGTGGCGCAGACCAAAACTGGCGATGAAGGCGAACAGGAAAACGGCGGTAAATGTCATCAGGACATTATATTTGTTGTAGCCCTTACCCATAAAGTTTGGGATATCCAGCCGTTCGGCTGGAGGATTGCTAGATTAGTTGCCCAAATTTTGGGATGTTGGTGCGAGTAGCGAGGCAAAATCTCTCGCAGAGGGCTCATGCTCAAGTTGCCATACTGCCTTGCAGATGCTCTGAGACTGGGCTAAGCCCAAAATAGGCGACATTAAGTCCGTACATTTCCTATCCAGTTCTGATCGGTTCATCGGGTTATTTGGCGTACCCTTTACATCTCTGGTGTACACCTCAATGTCCTCGCCAGAGTTTAGAGTGATCCGCACAATACCTTGTCTTGTGGGCATATTTTTTGATAGTGCGTCGCTGCCTTCTAAGTGAATCAGTTTTCTTAGCTCGATCACCTTCGGATCAGACATTCTGGAGCGGTCATGGGCTAAGTGAAAATCCATCCTGCCTTCAATAATCATGAGTGCAACGAGATGCTGTAGACAAATTTCTGGCATCTCTCTGTTGTTAACAATAGTGAGTGATTCATGGGGAATCTGAACATGAATGCTGGTGATGTTGGACGGATCTAAGGGCTTATCTTTTGCATGAAGAATTTCATCGACACAGTCCAGGGGTGCTTGAATTGGAGATCCCACTGTCCAGCGTTTAATACTAGTTTGCAAAATTTCATAGCGCTTACCTAAATCAACGCCTAGCTCTTGCCGTAATGGGTCAATTCCATAGGCATCATAAAAGTTCCGTTCACCAGAAAACACATCTTCTACACCAGTGAAGCCATTGGCAACCATGAGTGCTGAAGTCATCCCATTTCTGGCGGCCATTCCTCCAAAGTCAAAAGCCTTTTCAATATGGTCTTTGTCGCGCATCCAGCAGGAGACGCCGGATGCTTGTTGAGCAGCATATGACAGTAGGTATCTTGCCTGCGCTACATTGACATCTAGCAGGGCGCCCGCAGCTGCGGCAGCCCCAAAGTTCGGTCCAAAGGTATGCGATGAATGTCCATTGGCCCTGAATTGATAGGGATGTAGGGACTTTGTCAATCGACAGCAAATATCATAGCCAAGAGCCATGGCTTTCAGTAGCTCTAATCCAGAACGATTTTGAAGTTCGCCTGCCGCTAAAACAGCCGCAACAATGCCGCAACCTGGATGAGTCAAAGATTCTGCATGAGAGTCATCAGTCTCATCCGCATGTCCAAACATACCATTCGCTAGAGCGGCATTGATTGCTGTTGTTTTAATCTTTGTGCCCAAGAGGCTGGCTTGTGGAGCAGAAGCCCCCTGCACCTGAATAAATTGAATCGCCTTTTCACCGGCCAGCATCGTTGATCCTGAGATCATCGATGCGATCGTATCTAAAAAATGAAACTTGGTTTTTTCAAGAACATGATCTGGTAATGGATGTGCCAGAGCGCTAGCAATGTACTCCGATACGATCGGCATAGGGGATGGCTTTAATTCCATGGAGCTCTCGCGGTAAGATGAAGCGTTACAAGCAGTATTATTTACAAAGCGATATCAGCTTTGCTATATCCTGCTCGTGTTCAATATCCCAAATCATTTTTTGAGCATCTTGCGCACGCTCCATCCCGATGACGGGGGCTGCATTGGCAAGAAATTTCTCAATCAGATCTTGGTCTGACATGGGGTGATCAACGGTACCTTTGGCATGCTCAATAAAAACCTCCTCTGAGCCGGTATTAGTAGTGATGCGAGCATGCGCTTGATCTCGCTGCAGCGACTCATCGGTAGTCACTGTAATTTTTTCCCTTAACTGCTCTGCGATGGGATGTAAAACGCTTTGATCAGAATACTGTTCTATGCCTGCTTTGCCATCCATAAAGGCAACCGCGATGCTGTGGTAAATACTAAATTTGGAATGGAGGCCGGAGCTTGGCTTTTGTGTCCCAGTGATCGATACGACCAGTGGGTTTACTTTTACCTCGATCGATTGAATGCCGTCGTAATCCCATTTTTTTACTTGACGTAGAGCAATCAGCGCATCAATTGCGGGATGTAAGACGACGCCGCAGGCATAGGGCTTGAAACCATTTTTTGTAATTTCCCAGCCAGAACCTAACTCACTGGTCATACGTTCTGGCGCAGACGTAGCACTATAGATGCGGGAAAAGCCTCTTTTACCCTCTACGATTTCTACACTACTGTTGAAGCCTTTCATTGCTAGGCGTGCAGATAAAATACCGTTAGATGCGGCTTTGCCAGCATGCAGAGATTTACACATCGTTCCACGGTTTTGTTGCATACCACTTGCTTGGGTTCCTGCGATACCCATTGCATAGGTGATTTGACTTGCATTTAAGCCCAGTAGTTTTGCAACACCTACAGCTGCCGAGAAGTGTCCCAGTGTTCCCGTGAGGTGCCAGCCGCCTGCATGATGAGCAGGCGAGGACTGACCGACACGAACTGCGGCCTCAAATCCGCAAATATAGGCTAATAAAAAATCCTTGCCAGAAGCGGGTTTGCGCTGTGATTCTGAAAAAAGAGCGGCTAAAGTTGGCGAGCTGGCATGGAGTACGACACCACCCATATGGGTATCATCAAAGTCAAGTAAGTGGCCCATTTGACCATTTACCATCGCTGCACCCATATAACTTAGAGATATTTTTTTTCCTAAAACAATTGCTTTTTGCGCAGCCCCATCCTCTTGTAAAGTTTCTATCAGAATATTCGGAGTGGAGTGCATGCCGCCAATGAGTGCGCAACCCAGCCAATCCAAAATACCTCTCTTGGCTGCATGAACAGCTGAAGAAGGTAAGTCACTAAATTGAACATTTGCGATATAAGCGGCAAAGTCTTCAGTATAGGCAGGACTTCCATCTTCTTTAATATGCATTCCCATCTTTAAATCCTTAATCAGCGTAAATATTTGCTTTAGTGATCACTTCGCTCCAACGCTTTACTTCAGCATCTAGCATGTCACCAGCCTCTTTCGAACCTCCTTGTACAGGGTCCATGGCATATCTTTTGAGTAGTTGCTGGATGCCTTCGGAAACCAGGGTGAGTTCCGCAGCTTTTCTCAACTTCACCAGCGCTTCATTAGGTAAATTTGCTGGTGCATAGACGCCATACCAGCCAGCAACATCATAGTCTTTTACTCCACCCTCAGTCATTGTCGGTATCTCCGGCAACGCAGACGAGCGGGCGCTTGTCGTAACGCCTAAAGCCCTAAATTTTTTGGCTTGTATTTGAGATTTCAACTCTGCTACAGAGCCAAACATCATTTCCACATCTGCCGCCATTAAGGCATTCATTGCAGGGCCTGCACCCTTGTAGGGTACGTGCACCATATCAACTCCCGCCCTATTTTTAAATAACTCCGCTGCCAGATGAATAGCTGACCCAGCACCAGCGGATGAGTAGTTATATTTTCCTGGATTGGCTTTTAATAATGCGATTAATTCAGGGATATTTTGTGCAGGAAAATCATTTTTTACTACCAGCACGTAAGACGATTTGCCGATTAAGGTGATCGGTTGAAGTAGTTTTGGATTAATTGACGACTTGGGATACATGGCAGGGGCCGATGCAGTCGCAATATTACCTAGCAATAGGGTGTAACCATCTGGAGGTGATTTAATTACACTCGCAATACCAATGGTTCCGCCTGATCCAGGTCTATTTTCAACAATGACTGTTTGACCTAAGTTTTTCCCAAACTCCGTTGAGAAAAGACGTGCAATTCCGTCCACTGCTCCAGCGGGTGCAAAAGGCACTATTAATTTCACTGGATGGTCGGGGTATGCAGAAAGGGCGTAGGGAGAAAATACCAAGCAGGGTGCGATTGCAGCTACTTGAGCTAATTTCCTGATCAGTGTTTGGACGAAGAGCGAAAAACGAGTTTGATTGCAATGATGATTCTGTAACTGGTGCATGTGGCGAGGTCTCATGTTTTAGAAATGAATGCTGGCTGTGAATAAATTTTTGATATCTTACACCTGGCGATCCCCTCGAGCGCCCTCTGGCTCAATCATCTGGCTGGAGCTTGATCTAAGACCGGTGAGGAGTTGTTAACCGATTCATTTACTTGTCATTATTGGCTATGAAATGGTTTAGGTCATAAAATGCTCCTTAATATGAATGAAAAAACAGTTACCCCAGCACCAAGGTCAGCGCCGGCTAATGAGCACCTGATCTGGGTAGATATGGAGATGTCAGGTTTAGATCCTGAAAAAGAGCGCATTTTGGAGATTGCTGTGATCGTGACAGACGCGCATCTCAATACCATCGCAACCGCCCCGGTTTGGGTGATCCATCAAGATGATACTTTGCTTGACGCGATGGATGCCTGGAACAAAGGCACGCACGGACGCTCTGGCCTCATTGATAAGGTGAAGGCCTCAAGTACTGACGAGGCCACTGCAGAGGCTGAATGTATTGCTTTCCTGCAGAAATATATCAAGCCAGGCATTGCTCCGATGTGTGGCAATACGATTGGTCAGGATCGACGCTTTATGGCGAAGTACATGCCAAAACTAGAGGCTTTCTTTCATTATCGGAATATCGATGTATCCACGCTCAAAGAGCTCTGTAAGCGTTGGCATCCTGAGTTGGTAAAAGGCTTCACCAAAAATCAGGCCCATACCGCCTTGGCTGATATTGAAGAGTCTATCGAAGAGCTCAAGTACTACCGCGATAAATTTATTGTCCCGCTACCAGAGTAATTCAGCCTTTATTTCTTCAGAGCACTTTTGGGTCTAAAGGCTTTAATAATTGACTCATTGGTCTCAATGTAAGGGCCGCCAATTAGATCAATACAGTAGGGGACGGCAGCAAAGATGCCTGGTACGATGGATTTGCCATCAGCATCCTTCAATCCCTCTAGCGTTTCCTTGATAGATTTTGGCTGGCCTGGCAGATTAATGATGAGGGCAGTGTGCCCTTCAATTTCTCGTAAAACTGCGGTTTGGCGTGACAAAATAGCCGTGGGTACAAAGCGTAGGCTGATTTGACGCATTTGCTCGCCAAATCCGGGCATCTCACGAGTCCCGGCATCTAAGGTGGCATCGGGAGTCACATCTCTGCGGGAGGGGCCTGTACCGCCTGTCGTGAGGATTAAATCGCAACCTAACTCATCAGACAACTCCACAATGGTTTCCGTAATAATCTCTTGCTCATCTGCAATGAGGCGCTCATGAAAGATGCAGGGGGTGCTAAGGGCACTTTTAAGCCATGCCTGCAGGGCAGGAACCCCTTCATCGCTATAAATCCCCTTGCTAGCTCTATCGGAGATAGAGATCAGGCCAATTTTGATTTCATTGGGAGAGGATCTTTTCCAGGCTTCGGTATGCTTCATGTTTCTATTCTAGCTATTATTAGGTCATGTTTACATACTCATCAAATCAGTTCCAAGAAATTATTGAATTCATGCTCAAAGAGGCCAAAAGACGGGGTGCCTCAGATGCGGTCGCAGAGATTTCTGAGGGCCAAGGGCTTTCAGTCACTGTTCGCAAAGGCGAAGTCGAGACGATTGAGCAAAGTTTAGATAAGCAGATTGGCGTTACCGTCTTCTTAGGGCATCGTCGCGGTAACGCAAGTACCAGTGATTTCTCGAAGGATTCCTTGAGGGCTACTGTTGAGGCTGCGTACCATATTGCTCAACATACAGCAGAAGATCTTTGTGCAGGACCTGCTGAAAAATCATTGCTCGAAAAACATCCACTCGATCTTGATTTATTTCATCCGTGGGATTTGGATTCTGCGACTGCGATCGAGATTGCTCGGACCGCAGAAGGTGCTGCCTTTGCGGTGAGTAAGCAAATTCAAAATAGTGATGGGGCCTCGGTTTCTGCGCATCACGCCCATTTCATGATGGGAACGAGTCTTGGCTTTATGGGCGGCTACCCATTTTCGCGTCACTATATATCTTGTGCGCCAATTGCAAATGAAGGCGGTAAAAAATCTCGCATGCAAAGAGATGATTGGTATTCCAGCTCACGTATTCCTCAAGAGCTTGCTGATCCAGCATCCATTGGTAAGTATGCTGCGGAGCGCGCACTGTCACGCCTAAAAGCACGCTCCCTAACGACACGTCGCTGCCCCGTTATTTTTGAAGCCCCCTTAGCCGCTGGCCTATTGGGTGGATTAGTGCAGGCTGTATCCGGCGGCGCTTTATATCGCCGCTCCAGTTTTTTATTAGACAGCCTGGGTAAGCAGGTCTTGCCAAAGCACGTTAGCCTTTTTGAAAATCCCCACTTGAAGTCGATGACCGGAAGTGCACCCTTTGATGAAGAGGGCGTCAAGACCTCTGCTAGGACAGTGGTCGAAAAAGGGATCTTGCAAGGTTATTTCTTATCCACGTATTCCGCCAGAAAACTGGGCATGAAAACCACGGGTAATGCTGGCGGATCCCACCATTTGACCTTGCAAAGTCGCAAGACACCGAAAGGCGGTCTACCTGCCCTCTTAAAAGAAATGGGTACCGGTCTATTAGTCACAGAGCTCATGGGTCAGGGCGTGAACTATGTCACCGGGGATTACTCTCGCGGCGCTTTTGGCTACTGGGTTGAAAACGGGGAGATTCAGTATCCCGTGGAAGAGGTGACCATTGCTGGTAATTTACGCGATATGCTGATGGATATTCAGATGATTGGTAGTGACACATTGATGCGGGGCGCCAAAGAAACAGGATCTATTTTGATTGGATCAATGACCGTTGGCGGTAAATAAAATAGCAATAATGAATTTTTTGAGGAGAGAGTAATGCAAAGACGTTCCTTTTTGAAGAAAGCCACTATCGGCGCAGGTGCTGCAGCATTGGCTGCCCCAGCCATTGCGCAGAGCCTGCCAACACTGAATTGGCGTTTAGTCTCCAGTTTTCCTAAATCTTTGGATACCTTATTTGGTACTCCAGAAGTGTTTGCTAATTCCTTGCGTAAAGCAACGGATGGTAAGTTCAATGTCAAAGTATTTGCTGCGGGTGAAGTAGTTCCCGCGCTACAAGTATTAGATGCGGTGCAGAACGGCACGGTGGAGTGTGGACACACTGCGAGTTATTACTACCTCGGTAAAAATAGCGCATTTATTTTTGATACAGCCGCTCCATTTGGTATGACAGCGCGTCAGCAATCGGCTTGGATGTTGCATGGTAATGGCATGAAGCTTGTGCGTGAGCTCTATGCGAGCTATAACATTGTGAATTTCTTGGGCGGGCAAACTGGTACTCAGATGGGCGGCTGGTTCCGTAAGGAAATCAAATCACCAGAAGATCTCAAAGGCCTTAAATTTCGTATTGCTGGATTTGCAGGACAGGTACTTGCTAAGTTGGGCGTTGTTCCGCAACAGCTGCCTGCCGGTGAAATTTACTCCGCCCTAGAGAAAGGCACCATCGATGCTGCTGAATTTGTGGGCCCTTATGACGATGAAAAATTGGGTCTGGCTAAGGTAGCAAAAAATTACTATTACCCAGCCTTTTGGGAGGGTGCGGCTGGCCTCTCATTTTTGGTAAATAAGAAACAATGGGATTCATTGCCACCTTCTTATCAGGCGGCTTGGGAAGCGGCTTGTTTTGAAGCGCACACCGATATGTGCGCCAAATACGATGCCTTAAATCCACCAGCATTGCAGCGCCTTATTCAAGGTGGGGCAGTACTGCGTAAGTTCAATACTTCTGTATTGGATGCCTGCTTTAAAGCAGCCCAAGAAACATACGCTGAAGAGTCTGCAAAAAATCCTCAGTTCAAGAAAATCTTCGAAGACTATCGCGTCTTCAGAAATATGGAAGCGCAATGGTTCAACGTTGCAGAGCAGGCATTTGCACAATATAGTTTTGCTAAAAAACTCTAATGCTGAAGATATCGGCAGTGACTTAGAAAAGGGCTCCTCGGAGCCCTTTAACTTTTAATGATCTTTATTCTTAGATTACTTGCGCTCTAGCGTAATAAAGTGAAAGGTAATGTCGCCTTCAGATGCTGGAGTGCGCTCTACTTCGTGCCATTCGGATGGATTGGTTACAGCGAAGAAGGTATCTCCACCCTCGACATCGATATCGATTTCAGTAATGTAAAGACGGTCAGCCTGGGGAAAGGCTTGGGTAAATAGTTGCTCTCCACCAATCACAAAGACGCGGGGGAATTCATTCAGAGTCTTGAGCGCTGCATCAAGTGAGTTCACCACCTCGGCCCCAGTTAATTTTAGTTCTGTATTGCGACTCACTACAATATTGCGACGTCCTGGAAGAGGGCGACCAATGGATTCCCAAGTTTTGCGACCCATGATGACGGGGTGACCCATCGTTACTTTTTTAAAGAACTGGAGATCTGCAGAAATCTTCCAAGGCATTTGATTATCCTTGCCGATCACGTGATTACGTGAGCGGGCAACAATCATGGAGATGGCGGGGTGCGTAGCTAAGGTCATTATGGAATCTACAGTTTTAAATCGCTACAGGAGCTTTAATGGCAGGGTGAGATTCATAGCCAGCAATTTCAAAATCTTCAAACTCATAATCAAAGATAGAGTCGGGCTTACGTAAAATATTGAGCTTAGGTAATGGATAGAAGTCCCTAGATAGCTGGAGATCCACTTGCTCTAAATGATTGCTATAGAGATGGCAGTCACCGCCAGTCCATACAAAGTCTCCAACCTCCAGATTGCATTGTTGCGCCATCATGTGAGTGAGCAGGGCGTAGCTAGCGATATTGAAAGGCACGCCCAAGAAGATGTCGGCACTACGCTGATAGAGTTGGCACGATAATTTGCCATCTGCTACGTAGAACTGAAAGAAGGCGTGACACGGTGCTAAAGCCATACGGGGAATATCTGCTACGTTCCACGCAGAAACAATAATGCGGCGGGAGTCTGGATTCTTTTTAAGGGTCTCTACGACTTCAGCGATCTGATCGATATGCTCACCATTCGGAGCAGGCCAAGAGCGCCACTGGTAGCCGTAAATGGGGCCTAAATCACCATCTGGTCCAGCCCACTCATTCCAAATAGAAACACCGCGCTCTTTGAGCCAGTTGTTGTCAGTGCTGCCTTTGAGAAACCAAAGTAGTTCCTGAATAATCGATTTGAGATGAAGCTTCTTGGTGGTCACCATCGGAAAGCCTTCAGCCAGATTAAAACGCATCTGGTGGCCAAAGATGGAGATCGTGCCGGTTCCGGTTCTATCGGATTTTTGGACGCCCTTTTCAAGGACTTCCTTCATGAGATTGTGATATTGACGCATTGGTTTATTCAGTCAAATAATTTGGTGACATCAAGAGCTTACTCGAATGTCAGAGGACTCACCCCAAGTGCTTTATGAAGCTTGGGGGAGGTGGTGGTGTACTGGAGTTGAATCTGCTTTTCTGGGGCTAAATAAGCGGCTGCAGAAAATGCTGCCAAGGTTGCCTCATGAAAGCCTGACAAAATCAGCTTTTTCTTGCCCGGATAGATATTGATATCCCCAACAGCGTAAATACCTGGCGTACTGGTCTGAAAGTGGGCGGTATCCACGGCAATTTGTTTGCGATCAATATCCAGCCCCCAATCTGCAATCGGACCTAATTTGGGCGAGAGACCGTAAAAAAGTAATAGCGAATCCAAGGGAAGCATCTGAACTTCGCCGTCAATGCCGGTCACTGCAATGTGAGTAAGCTCACCATGGGAAGCTTCAAGGCCAGTAATTTGGCCAATCAATAGCTTGATTTCACCAGAGCTACAAAGGGCGCGCAGCTTCGCAACTGACTGAGGCGCAGCCTTAAAATCATCCCTACGATGAATGAGTGTGACGCTTGCAGCTTGCCCGGTAAAGTGTAGCGCCCAATCTAAGGCTGAATCTCCGCCACCGCAAATGATGATGTGCTTGCCTGTGAATTGCTCTGGGTTTTTAACCCGATAAAAAACCTGTTTATCTACAAAAGCCTCAAGGCCATCTAAATTCAGTGTGCGAGCTTGAAAAGCGCCAACCCCTGCAGCAATAAAAACAACCTTAGTTAAAAACTGTTGATCTTGAGAGGTACCAATCAGAAAGCGTTCGTCTGCCTGTTTCTCTAGAGTAGAAACTTCTTGGTTTAAATGAAACTGAGCTGCAAAGGGTTCAATCTGCTTTAGTAGATTGCCAACCAACTCTCGACCTGTGCAAACCGGTATCGCCGGAATGTCATAGATGGGTTTGTCTGGATATAACTCAATACATTGACCCCCCACCTCTGGTAAGGAGTCTATGACATGCGCTTTAATTTCAAGAAGTCCAAGCTCGAATACTTGGAAGAGCCCCACCGGACCAGCGCCAATAATGACTGCATCGGTTTCAATGGGGGGGTGCAATTTACTTTACCAGTTGGTCAAGTTTATTTTTAACGTCTTTCCACTCTTCTGCTTCTGGTAATGAACTCTTGGATTTGGTAATAGATGTCCATGAAGCTGATAAATCAGCATTCAACTGAATAAATGCCTGCTGATCGCCTGGCACATCATCTTCTGCATAAATCGCATTGACTGGGCACTCAGGTACGCACACTGCGCAATCGATACATTCATCTGGGTCGATGACTAAAAAGTTAGGACCTTCGCGAAAACAATCGACTGGGCAGACATCAACGCAATCAGTGTATTTACAGCGGATACAAGCTTCGGTAACAACGTAAGTCATGATGTTTTACTGTTGGGGCATGCCGGTTAATTGACTGCCAAGTTATAAAGATTTGATTTTAGCCGAATCAGCTTATTTTTCAGGCAAAAGGTTCAATTTAGTTGAGGTAAAGTCTCGCTATGACTATTCAAGTTAATACCACTGCCCCAGTTCATAAACCCAAAATTCTGGTAGCTAGAGCCATATTTCCTGAGGCCTTAGCTAAATTAGAGGAATCTTTTGAGGTTCAGTCCAATCAGTCAGACCGAATTTTTAGCCCTGAGGAGCTACAAAAGGCGCTTTTAGGGGTGGAGGGGGCTCTGGTTGCTGGTAGCGAACGAATTGATGCCGCTACTCTCTCTGGAGCTGGAAATTTGAAGGTAGTAGCCAATATCTCAGTCGGTTACAACAACTTTGATGTTCCAGCGATCACTGCAGCAGGGGTAATGGCTACCAATACCCCTGATGTTCTAACGGATACCACCGCGGATTTTGGCTTTGCTTTGCTGATGGCAACCGCAAGACGCATTACCGAATCTGAACATTGGGTGAGGGCAGGTAAATGGGATCAGTGGTCGATTGTGAACAACCCGCTCGGCATGGATTTGCATCACAGCACAATCGGCATCATTGGTATGGGTCGTATTGGTCAAGGCATTGCTAAGCGAGCCCTCAGTTTTGGTATGAATGTGATTTATCACAACCGTAGCCGCCTATCTGCCGAGGATGAAAAAGCTTGCTGCGCAACTTATGCCTCTAAGGAAGAATTACTCCGTACTGCCGATCATGTTGTATTAGTGTTGCCTTATACCTTGCAAAATCATCATATGATTGGCGCAACAGAAATTGCCCTAATGAAACCTACTGCGACCCTGATTAATGTTGCCCGCGGCGGCCTCATAGATGATGCTGCTTTAGCAAAAGCGTTGCAAGGCGGAAAGATATTTGCAGCTGGCTTAGATGTTTTTGAGGGTGAGCCTCAAGTACACCCGGAGTTGCTGAAATGCAGCAACATCGTATTGGCTCCCCATATTGCGAGCGCTACTGAAAAAACCCGCAGAGCAATGGTGGATCTAGCAATTCAAAATTTACGCGCAGCATTAGATGGCAAGAAGCCCCCAAGCTTAATTAATGCAGAAGTATGGAAGGGTTGAAATCAGACTTTAAATTGAAGTAAAGCCAATAAAGATTTAGTCGGCTTCGATTTCTTCTGGGAGCTCTCTAAGGGCGAGTTCAATTCCGCCAAATTTACCTGCAACCCAGTTATAAACCTTGCAGGCAATCCAAAGCAAAGCAAAACCAAGTAAGGCATTGAGAATTAGAGCGGATAAAACTGTAAATCCAGGAATTGCGCCATCACGAATGAAGGCCACAAACAGAGCCAGTAACACGATTGGCACTGAGAAGCAGAGGTAAACCAAAACGAGAGTTTTGGCGGTATGCATCGGGTCTACGAAGACGATTTCTTTTTTGGTGAGTTTCATGAGGGGCAATATTAAAGCAGTCCGTCGAAAAGCGCCACATCTACCCAGTCTCCGGCTGCAATATTGCCCTGGTCATGGGGCAGAATGACAAAACAATTTGCCTCGCTCATCGATCGAAGAATTCCAGCACCTTGGTTGCCAGTAAGCTTGACCGTTGGCTTGCCATCGGCCCCGCGCCCTAAAATGGCCCGTTGGAATTCTGTACGACCTGGCTTTTTCCGAATGGCCACCTCCGCAATAGCTTGCGTCATTGGTGATTCAGTCTGACTGGCACCATTTAGTTGCAATAAAGCAGAGCGGACAAATTGGTAGAAAGTCACCATTACGGCAACAGGGTTGCCAGGCAGGCCAAAGAAGAGGGCTTTATGACCGGAGTCTTGCACTGGCTTCAGTGTTCCAAAGGCCATGGGGCGCCCTGGCCGCATAGCAATTTTCCAAAAACCCACATCACCGAGTTCTTGCATGATTTGCTTGGTGAAGTCTGCTTCACCCACAGAGACTCCACCTGAGGAGATGAGGACATCTGCTTTAGAGGCAGCGTCTATAAATGCGGCCTTGAGGGAGGTAGGATCATCGCGCACGATACCGCAATCAATAATTTCTAGATTAAGGCGATTGAGAAGGCCGGTCAGGCTGTAGCGATTACTGTCATAAATACTGCCAGCATCCAAAGGCTTTCCCAATGGGCGTAATTCATCACCAGAAGAAAGAATAGCCACCTTCAATCTGCGTCGTACCTTGAGATTGGCAACACCCAGAGAGGCAGCTAGACCAATATCAGAAGGGCGCAGTAAACGCCCAGCTGCAATAGCGGCTTTACCACTTTGTAAATCTTCACCACACAAGCGACGATTTTCTCCGCGCTTTACTTGGTTTTGTTTGAAGCCTACCAAAGACTCATTTGCAGATTCTGTCAATTCTTGGGGGATGACAGTGTCACAGCCATCAGGCATGAGAGCGCCGGTCATGATCTTCAGGCACTCTCCAGAACCAATCTTACTGACATAAGGTTTGCCTGCATAAGCGGTGCCAACCAGCTTGAGGGTGACAATCCTGTCGCTATCCTCTAGGCAGTCCCCGTTAAAGGCAAAGCCATCCATGGCCGAGTTATCAGCAGCAGGAACATTGATGGGCGAGAGTAAATCCTCGGCCAAAATGCGGTTAATGGCTTGATCTAAAACGACAGACTCAATATCGTTCGCATGATTTAGTTTGCGAGACTCTTGCAGTAACTCACTGACAAGACCTGAGATAGTCTTGCGAGCCTCATCAACATGTAATGAGGCAGTTAAGAGAATAGGGTTGCTGGGAGAATGGGTCATCAAGATACTTTTTCTAGGGCTGCCAACTCTTCCGGTGTATTGACGTTAGCAAATGCTTGAGTACTTTCAAATACCACCGTGCCAGAGCACAATTCTTTAAACCAGCGATCAATCTTTAAATCTCCTTTGCTTAAAAAGGAAGCCAAAGAGGTATATAAATTATTTTTCATTAAACAGAAAACGGGTTGCGCCCAAATTTTTCCGTCATATTCTTTTGAGGAGGCAAAGACTAGATCTAAGTTATTGCCTTCGATTTCGGCAGCCATTTGTTCTGCAAGATCCATTGGAAACAATGGTGAGTCGCAAGGGGATGTCAGTAAGTAGGGTGTTTTGCAATGCTTTAATCCAACCAAAAAACCAGCTAAGGGGCCAGAGAAGTCTGGTCTTTCATCCATTAATACTGGATAGCCGTAGTGCGAGTAATTCGTAATACTCCGGTTGGCGTTAATCAGAATAGTACCGACTTGAGGTTTGAGGCGGCTGATAGCAGACTCGATGAGTGGCTTGCCATGAAAGGGAATTAAGCCCTTATCGATGCCACCCATTCTTTGGGCACGGCCACCTGCCAAAATTAAACCTGTAATCTGTTGTGAGGTAATCATTAGCCGCCGATGTAAGACATTTCTACTTTTCGGTTTGCCTTAAGGTCAATTGTGTTTGACCCTCGAATTTCTGAATAGTGGTCATCACGACCTGACCAGGTGCTCATGATGGCATTCGCAATTTCTAAATCACTTTTATCTGAGCGTAGCAGTGTTTTGAAATCAAAACCTTCATTTGCGAATAAACAAAGATACATCTGTCCATCGGTCGAAATACGAGCACGCGTACATTCATGACAGAAGGTTTGGGTTACGCTAGAAATGAAGCCAATCTCACCAGAGCCATCGATATAGCGCCAGCGCCGAGCAACTTCGCCAGGATAGTTAGCTTCAATGGGTTCTATTGGAAAGACCGCATGAATTCGGTCAGCTACTTCTTTTGAAGGGAGAACTTGCGACATATCCCAGCCATTAGAGCTACCGACATCCATGAATTCAATAAAGCGCAGAGTGACTCCGCTGCCTTTAAAGTGCTTGGCCATCGCAATGATCTCTTGATCGTTTGTACCCTTTTTTACAACCATGTTGACTTTCAGATTCGTAAAGCCAGCTTCTTGAGCTGCGGCAATACCATCAAGAACGTCGGTGACCGGAAAGTCGACATCATTCATCTTTTTGAAGACGTCATTATTCAGGCCATCAAGACTAATGGTGAGTCGATGCAGGCCTGCTGCTTTTAATGCAGTGGCCTTCTTGCGCAAAACGCTGCCATTCGTGGTCAATGTTAAATCTAGGGCTTGATCTGCAGTCGTCCGAATCTTGGCCAGCATCTCGATGAGTACTTCCAAATTTTTACGCAGCAAAGGCTCGCCACCGGTGAGGCGAATTTTTTCAACACCCAGACTTGCAAAGATCGTTGTTAAACGAGCAATCTCTTCAAAGCTGAGTAATTCATTATGAGAGAGGTAGGGGTAGTCCTTATCGAAGATTTCCTTGGGCATGCAATAAGTGCAGCGGAAATTACATCGATCAGTTACTGAGATTCGTAAGTCACGTAGCGGTCGCCCACGGCTATCTCTAGTCGAGATATTGGCTGGAATGAGCTGTCCCGGAATGGACGGCGTGAGGCCTTTACCTTCATCTAAACGGATGGGGATTACTTTTTCAACCATGGCTAATTATGGCTGTGAAACGGTGTTTCTGCCAAACCGCCAAATATCCTTGTGGGATAAATAGCAGTCTGGAGAAATCGATTTAAACCGTTTTTTCTTGGCCGCCGGTTTCAACTAAAACCATTGGACCGTTTTGCAGGTTTACCGGTGCCTTAGGTGTTCTACCCATAGGCATAATTTCTGGCTCTGCATTGATCTGTGATTGCGCTTCTTGGTGCTTGCTAGAGTCTGTTGCTACCCAAACCATGCCGGCAGACTGAACCACGCTATGCAGCGGAGTTTCTTCTAGAGCCTGGAAAGCAATCTTCGGAAGCTCGGGCATTGGCTTAGCAATCACTTCGATCGCTGGTGCAGCTAAAGTCTGAGGTGCAGACTCTGTAGCGCTGCTAGCAGGGCGATTACTTTGACGTGGTGCACGTTGCTCTCTTGGTTCGCGCGGTGCTCTTTCTCTTACTTCCTGAGGGCTTGTAGATGCAGGAGTGACGGCATTAGCAAAGCTTTGAGCAATATTCTGGATAGGCATGGTGGCAGATGCTCCAGCCATTCCCACTGGCGGACCGGAGAATGAAGTTGCTGCCGCAACAACGGAAGCAATCGCTGCATCGCCATTGGACTCAGTGCGCTCGCCACGTTGACCGCGGCCACGACCACGACGATTACGACCACGACCACGACGCTCATCACCATCCGCGCTAGAGCTAGCTTCAGTACCGGCCTCAGACTCAGTGGCTGGAGTTACCGCAGCTTGATTTTCTGGCTTTGGATTTTGATTATTCTGGTTGCGATTGCTGTTACGGTTGCGACCATCTTGACGACCTCTACCGGAACCTGCTTCGCGTGGAGTACTGCCACCTTCTGCGCCCTCTACCGCAACTTCTGCTGGACGTTCCCCACGATCGTTACGCTCGCCACGACGACCTCGATTGCGATTATTGCCGCCACCATTGCCATTGCGATTATTTTGATTGCGGCCACGGGGAGCACTTGGAGCAGGTTTTACTTCTGGTGCTGGTGATGATGAAAACAGGTTCTTAATAAAACCAAAGAATCCACTAGTACTAGCAGTTTCAGTTACCACCTTTTCAACCCGTGCAGGACGCGGTTGGCTTACGGGTGCTGGTGCATTTGGTGTAATACCTTTAACTGCAGCCTCTGGGCGCACTTTTACTTCTGCGTCCTTGCGGCTAACAGCAGTGTCGGTCTCAAGCTCACGCGCCGCTTCTTCAGCCATCACATAGCTGGCTTTTTGATCATCAAGACGGGGATCATCATGACGTAAACGCTCAAGCTTGTAATGCGGTGTTTCTAAATGCTTATTTGGAATCATCAAGACATTGACTTTGAAGCGCGTCTCAATCTTGATGACTTCAGCACGCTTCTCATTTAACAAGAAGGCAGCCACTTCGACTGGAACTTGGGTATGAATAGCGGCTGTATTTTCTTTCATTGCCTCTTCTTGAATGATGCGCAAAACTTGCAATGCAGAGGATTCGGTATCACGGATATGGCCAGTGCCGTTACAGCGTGGGCAGGTCACGTGGCTACCTTCAGAAAGGGCAGGGCGCAAGCGCTGGCGTGACATTTCCATCAAGCCAAACTTGGAGATCTTGCCCATCTGAACGCGCGCACGATCGTGACGTAAGGCATCGCGTAAGCGATTCTCAACATCTTTCTGTGCCTTGCTCGATTCCATATCAATGAAGTCAATGACGATGAGGCCACCCAAGTCACGTAAACGTGCTTGGCGAGCGATTTCATCAGCAGCTTCTAAGTTGGTGCGGGTAGCAGTCTCTTCGATGTCAGAACCGCGGGTTGCGCGTGCGGAGTTCACGTCCACTGAAACTAAGGCTTCAGTATGGTCAATCACGATTGCGCCACCAGATGGCAATGGCACTGTCCGTGAATACGCAGTTTCAATCTGGTGCTCGATTTGGAAACGCGAGAACAATGGAACATCGTCCTGGTAACGCTTTACTCTTGGCAAATTATCAGGCATCACTACCGACATAAATGCGGCAGCTTGATCGTAGATCTCATCGGTATCGATGAGGATCTCGCCGATGTCAGGCTGAAAGTAATCACGAATTGCGCGAATGACTAAGCTAGACTCAAGGTAAATCAAGAGCGGTGCTGAGTTGCCTTTAGCAGCCTCATCAATCGCTGTCCACAGCTGCATGAGATAGCTTAAATCCCATTGCAATTCAGTGGCGTCGCGACCAATACCAGCTGTACGAGCAATAATGCTCATGCCGTCTGGTACTTGTAATTGGGACATGGCTTCGCGGAGTTCTTGACGGTCTTCACCTTCAATGCGGCGTGAAACACCACCCCCACGTGGGTTATTTGGCATTAATACTAAATAGCGACCTGCAAGGGATACAAAAGAGGTCAGAGCGGCGCCTTTTTGGCCGCGCTCTTCTTTTTCGACCTGGACAATAATTTCTTGGCCTTCGCGTAGCGCTTCTTTAATGGAAGCATTACGGACATCAACACCCTCTTTAAAGTAGGTGCGGGCAACTTCTTTAAATGGCAGGAAGCCATGACGTTCTTCGCCGTAATTTACAAAGCAAGCTTCGAGCGAGGGCTCAATGCGAGTAATGACACCTTTGTAAATATTGCCCTTGCGCTGTTCGCGACCGGCAGCTTCGATATCGATATCGATGAGTTTTTGACCATCGACGATGGCAACTCGCAACTCTTCTTGTTGAGTTGCATTAAATAACATGCGTTTCATAACACTCTCCTATTGGGGAGTGCGTCGCTGCGCGCTGCGTTAGGGACAAGTTAGAGACCGCTTGGGGCATAAGCCATTGGCGGTTTTGGAGTGTGGATCAAGCTAATCCGGGCATCTTTTGCCTGGTACACCAAGTTTAATGAAACCGGTGCCACACTTGACGATCGCCGCAGAGACCTCCTTTAGGTCATTAATGCAGGCGCGCGCCTGGAAACTGTCTTCTAATCGCGGGTCGCGGCATACGGCACACCAACCCTGCGCCTCATTACAACGGGGGAGGGGCAACCCCGGGAGTCTATTAAGGGCGACTCCAAGCTCCACGATTCCAATCTGAATCAGGCTGGTCTCGGGCCAATAAATTGGCTAGAGCGTTGATTATACGGCACAAGTTGAACGACAATGGGGTATTGTTGAGTCTCTTGTCGCCCCTGACTTGGTGGCGAGAGAGATAAATCATGAAATCCGAACCCATTTTCAAGCCTTCACAGGTAAAAACACCTGCTCCTGCCGCAGTTCATCTTCAGACTATTGGTCCCGAGGAGGCTGGCCAGCGCTTAGATAATTACCTCTTACGTTGGGCTAAAGGGGTTCCCAAAAGCCATGTTTATCGGATTATTCGCTCTGGTGAGGTTCGGGTAAACAAGAAAAGGGCTGAGCCAACTACCCGCTTAATTGAGGGTGATGTGATCAGAGTTCCGCCAGTTCGCCTCGCTGAGCCCGCCCAAATGGCAGCGGTTAATACCGCCCAAACCAAGTCTCGGGCGCAGGGTTATTCCGACAAAATGCCCATTCTTTTCGAGGATGATGCTTTATTAATAGTGAATAAACCAGCAGGTTTGGCAGTTCATGGTGGATCGGGTATTGCGCTTGGCGTGATTGAAACTCTCCGTATTACCCGTCCAGAACTTAAATTTATCGAGTTGGTGCATCGCTTGGATCGCGATACCTCAGGTGTTTTGCTGTTAGCCAAAAAACGTAGCGCCTTAGTCGAGTTGCACCGTCAGATTCGGGAGGGGCAGACGGATAAACGTTATTTCTTGCTCGCCCATGGAGAAATTGCTCAGGGCGCTGGCGTAATGCAGTTGAAGTTTGCTCTCCATAAGTATTTATTGCCCAATGGTGAGCGTCGTGTCCGTGTTGATCCAGATGGTCTTCCAAGTCATACGGCTTTGCGTGTTATCAAAACGCTGAAATGCGGGGATGCTTCAATCACCTTGGCCGAGGCTCAGCTGAAAACTGGACGTACTCACCAGATCCGCGTACACCTTCAAAAACTGGGTCACGCCATCTTGGGCGATGATAAATATGGCTTTGAAGATCAAGACAAGCTTGTGAAATCGAAGCGCTTGTATTTGCATGCCCACTTAGCTGGTTTTACTCATCCACGCACAGGCGAGAAGATGCGGATTGAATCGCCATTACCTGCTGAATTTAATGCGATGATGAAAAACTTTGAAGTAACTACTGCAAAGAGTTAAGAAGCTAATACCTAAATGATTGAAGAGCAAAAACCCGCTAGACGTTACGACCTGATTGTGTGGGACTGGGACGGGACTATTATGGATTCCACCCCTACGATCGTAGATTGCATTCAGCAAGCTTGCCGTGATCTAGGTTTTAAAGCGCCGGATGACACCTTGGCCAGCTCAGTCATTGGTTTGGGTATTCAGGATTCACTCAGAAGAGCGGTACCGTGGATTGAACCCGTCCATTTCCCAAAGTTGACTGAGCGCTTTCGCTATCACTACCTGGCTAAAGATCACGAGCTCGATTTATTTCCGGGTATTCGAGAGTTGCTTAAAAGTTTGCGTGAAGGTGGTTACTTATTAGGAGTTGCTACCGGTAAATCTCGTGTTGGACTGGATCGCTCTTTAAAGCATCACCAGCTAGAGCAGATGTTTCATGAAACACGGACTGCGGATGAATCTTTTTCTAAGCCCCATCCTGGCATGCTTCTGGAATTATCTGATGTCATGCAGGTACCGATGCGCCGCATGCTGATGATTGGCGACACGACCCATGATTTGGATATGGCCGCCAATGCGGGAGTGGATGCGGTAGCAGTCACTTATGGCGCACATCCACCTAGCACCTTGAAAGAGGCGCCATCACTGACTCATGTGGATAATATTCCGCAGTTAGAAAGCTGGTTAAGTCAGAATCTCACTGTGAAAAATATCTAAACCAGTCATACTGAACTAGCACACAAAATAGCAGCTAAGGAGTTAAAAGCAATGGATCAAAATCAGCAGGACAATTCCAAGCAAAACTGGGAGCGTCAAGCCCTCGAACATCTCTTATTTGAGAATTTAAAGGAGTCTCGCAAGACGCGTCGCTGGAAGGCTGTATTTAGGATACTTACCCTAGTTATTTTTGTGGGAGCAATCTTAGCGATCTTCGATTTTCATCTGCCAGGGCGCGGCATTGGGGTTGAGAAACACACTGCCTTAGTTACGCTCGAAGGAGAGATCTCTTCAAGTTCAATGGCTAACGCTTTAGATATCAACTCATCACTTACCGCTGCATTTGAAAATGAAAATAGCGCAGGGGTAGTATTGCGCATCAACAGCCCTGGTGGTTCTCCAGTGCAAGCCGGCATGATTAATGATGAAATTCATCGCTTACGTAAGCTCTATCCAAGCAAGCCGTTCTATGTAGTAGTTGAAGACATCTGTGCCTCTGGTGGTTACTACGTTGCCGTGGCCGGCGATCAAATTTTGGTGGATAAGGCGAGCTTAGTGGGCTCTATCGGCGTGATTATGGAAGGCTTTGGTTTTACTGGCTTGATGGATAAATTAGGCGTGACGCGTCGCATGATCACGGCTGGATCTAACAAGGGAATGATGGATCCATTTTCGAAAGAAAATCCACAGCAAGTCGAAATGATCAAAACCATGATTAGTGAAATTCACCAGCAATTTATTGCAGTGGTCAAGGCGGGGCGGGGTGAGCGCTTAAAGGAAACCCCGGAGATGTTCTCTGGCCGAGTTTGGAATGGCGAACAGGCGATTAAAATCGGTTTAGTAGATGGCTATGGAACGGTAGATTCGGTAGCGCGCGATATCTTTAAAGCACCAGATATCTTGGACTACACCCTGAAAGAGAATTTCGCAGAACGCGTTGCTAAACGCTTTGGTGCAGAGGTTGGGACTTCAGTGGGTAAGGCGCTGATCAAGACGCCTGATCTAAAGTAATAAGATAGTTAGCCAATACAGCTTAGGCTAGCAATAGAAATACTGCTGGCCTGTTTTGTAATGTAGCGCATGAAGATTCATTTGGATAGCGTTTGCGCCAGTCTGCAATCGAGAGTGTTGTAATCGTTTCGGTTGTTAGACTTAAATCTATCCCAATGCAGAGTAATGATTGTGGCGCCAATGTGTTGAGGCAGGCTGTCAACATTGCTGTATTGCGATAGGGTGTTTCAATCCAAATTTGAGTTTGCTGTAACTTCCTCGATTCCACTTCCAACTGCTTCAGTCGAGTGATGCGGTCTTGCGCATCATGCGGAATGTAGCCCTGAAATGCAAAGCGCTGACCATTTAATCCGCTGGCCATTAGACCAAGCAGTATCGAGCTTGGGCCCACTAGCGGTTTCACTTTGGCACCCAGCTTGTGTGCTGCTAATACCAGCTCTGCACCAGGATCTGCCACTCCAGGAACGCCAGCTTCTGACATGAGGCCCATATCTTTACCCGCCATTAAGGGCTTAAGCAAATCTATTGGCTTGATTGCATCTGCATACTTGGCATTTCTGGCTACACCGCGCCACTCACTCATTTGCATTTCTTGAATGGTGCAGGCTAAAGGTGAAACGCTATCGACCGCTTTTAAGAAAGCGCGCGCAGTTTTAGCATCCTCAACTATCCAATGGGTCAGCTTAGCGGTTTGAGAAATTGTCTCGCTGGGCAAGACCCAGGGCAATTGCTCGACTCTAGAATCATCTCCCAAAGTATTGGGAACTAAAAAGAGGGTGCCTAGTATTGAACTCATTTAATTATTTAATTTCGTTTTTATTTTTTGTTTTTATTGCTTCGCTGGAATAACAAAGCCAGCATCACGTAAGAGGCCGCTGAGAGCAATTAATGGCAGACCAATTAATGCCGTGGGATCTTCGCTCTGAATAGCCTCTAGAAGTGAAATCCCCAAGCCTTCGGATTTGGCGCTACCAGCGCAGTCGTAAGGTTCTTCCGCGCGCAGATAGGCTTCCAGAACCCCATCCGACAGTTTGCGAAATGTCACCTCAGTGGGAACGCTTAAGGTGGTTTCGATATCCCCACGCATTAAGCAAAGCGCAGTATGAAATGTGACTGTAGCACCACGCATTAACTGTAGTTGTGCCATTGCCCGTTCAAAATTTCCGGGCTTGCCAATAGCGGCACCACAGAGATCAGCCACTTGATCTGAGCCGATGACCCAGGCCTCTGGATGATCTTTAGCTACTGCGGCAGCCTTCGCTTTTGCTAGCCTCAATGACAGATCTACAGTGCGTTCACCAGGTAAAGGGGTTTCATCAACCTTGGGAGAGATGATGCTAAAAGGGATGCGTAGGCGCTCTAAGAGCTCTCGACGGTAGATCGAAGTAGATGCCAAGATTAGTTTTTTTGCGGAATTACTCATCACTACTTGTACTTTCTCTGAGGCCTTCATTTAGACTGATGTCATGAATCGTAATCAAGTTTTACCTCAAGTTGAGCTATCTGCCGATGCCAATGCTTTGCGCCGGATTGATTTTTGTGCCCAACAACCCTATAAAGGCGCTGGTTTTTTAGAGATTACAGCTCTGCCCAGATTGGCTGAGGAGGCCTCTAGCATTGACCCTGGAGATGGTTTTCACTGGAAAATAGAGACTCATTTTGTTGATTCTCCAGGCTCAGAACCCCGTCAAACGCTGAAATTAGACCTCAAAGGCCGCATTCACTTAATTTGCCAGACTTGTTTACAAGATTTTGGTCTGGACTTGGCTCAAGAGAGTCGATTCGTTATGGTTGCAACTGAAGCAGAGGCGGATGCCTTCCCAATGGAGGATGACCACCAGGAGCCTCTAGTCGCGAGCCAGCATTTTGACCTTTTGGGCTTGATTGAGGACGAGGTTCTACTGTCTTTGCCTCTAATTCCAAAGCATCCCGAGGGGGTCTGCCAGCCCCATGCCTCTTCCTTTGGCGAGGATGGGGAGGTGGCTGAAGCTTCTGAAAAGGCCCAGAATCCCTTTAACATATTGAAAAATATGAAGAAAAATTGATTTCAGGATAATTTATCAAGCCTACTTTTTCAGTTTCCATTCCCAACTAATCAAGCATTTTGTCAATTTTCCATGCTAGAATGTCGCCTTGCTTAGGAGTTCATAATGGCCGTCCAACAGAATAAAAAATCCCCATCTAAACGTGGCATGCACCGTGCACACGACTTTTTAACCGCACCTGCTACGGCTGTAGAAGCCACAACGGGTGAGGCCCATTTGCGCCACCATATTTCACCAAACGGTTACTACCGTGGCCGCAAAGTTGTTAAAACCAAAAACGACTAATTTTTTCGTCCAATTAAGATAGAAGCGGCTCAAATAAAAGCCGCTTTTTTCTTGAATAAAACCACTAGCAGCAATCCATGATTTTATGAGCGTCACTCTTGCTATCGATGCTATGGGCGGAGATCACGGTATCGTCGTCACCGTTCCCGCTTGTTGTGATTTCCTTGAAAAACATGCGGATGTCAAGATTATCTTGGTTGGTAATCCAGAATTACTTCAGCAGGCCTTAAGTGAGTTTCCAAAAGCGCCGCTCGAGCGCATTCAAATTATTCCCGCTAGTGAAGTCGTCCTGATGGATGATCCCATTGAGGTGGCACTGCGTCGCAAAAAAGATTCTTCAATGCGCGTGGCTATCGAGCAAGTTAAAGATGGTTTGGCTGATGCGATTATTTCTGCAGGTAATACGGGTGCCCTCATGGCAATCTCCCGCTACATCCTAAAAACATTGGACGGTGTTGATCGCCCTGCCATCGCTGCTTCGATTCCGAATGAAAAGGGTCTTGGCACTACCATGCTTGATCTGGGCGCTAACGCAGATTGCGAGCCGATGCACTTAGTGCAATTTGCACAGATGGCCAATGTGATGCTTCAGGTGATCGATGGGAAGCCAAATCCTTCCATCGGTCTTCTCAATATTGGTGAAGAGGTCATTAAGGGCAATGAAGTGGTCAAGCGGACCAGCGAGCTACTAAATCAAGCAAATTTAAACTTTTATGGCAACGTAGAGGGTAATGATATTTTTAAGGGCACTACCGATATCGTTGTGTGTGATGGCTTTGTTGGTAACGTCGTCCTCAAGGCCAGCGAAGGTTTGGCGAAAATGATGAGTGGTTTAATTAAACAAGAATTTAGTCGTTCGTGGTTGACTAAATTAATGGCGATCTGTGCCATGGTGCCATTGTTGCGTGTTCGTAAGCGCGTTGATCATCGCCGCTACAACGGGGCAGTACTTTTAGGATTACGTGGCTGCGTGATTAAGAGTCATGGTTCTGCGGATCGCTTTGGATTTGTCTATGCGCTTGATCGCGCATATGAAGCAGCAAAAAATCGCATGGTAGAGCGCATTGCTCAGGCTTTTGTGGTGGAGATCAAATAATGATGAGTACCTATTCACGAGTAGCGGGGACTGGAGGCTATCTTCCGGAGTTGCGTTTAACTAATCAAGATCTCGTTGCACGTTTGGCGAAGGTTGGTCTTGAGACGAGTGACGAATGGATTGTGACCCGCAGCGGCATCTCAGCGCGTCACTTCGCAGCAGAAAATCAGCTGACGAGCGACTTGGCGATGAAGGCCGGTCAGCAAGCGTTAGAGGCAGCTGGTTGCACCTCAGAGGATCTCGATCTCATTATCTTGGCGACCTCGACACCGGATCATTTGGGCGGCTTTCCAAGCACGGCCTGTGTAGTGCAAGATAAGTTAGGGGCGCATACCAACTGCGCTGCATTTGATGTACAGGCAGTATGTGCTGGCTTTACTTATGCTCTAGCGATTGCTGATGCATTTATTCGTACGGGCACCTACAAAAAAGTATTGGTTCTTGGCGCAGAAACTTTCTCTCGAATTTTAGATTTTCAAGATCGTACTACCTCTGTTTTGTTTGGTGATGGCGCTGGCGCTGTAGTGCTGGAGGCCTCAAGTGAGCCAGGTATTTTGGCAACTGCGTTACATGCAGATGGTAGTCAGCGTGATATTTTGTGTGTACCAGGACGCACTAAACAGGGTGGCGTAGAAGGCTCTGCATTTTTAACAATGGATGGTCCTGCGGTATTTAAGCTGGCAGTCAAGGTGCTTGAGCAAGTCGCGTATGAGGCTTTAGAAAAAGCCAACCTCAAGCCAGAACAAATTGATTGGTTGGTGCCTCACCAGGCCAACATTCGCATCATGGAGAGTACTGCCCGTAAGATGGGTATGTCGATGGATAAGGTAATCGTGACTGTGCATGAGCATGGCAATACTTCTGCTGCATCTATTCCGCTTGCCTTAGATGCTGGTGTCCGATCAGGTCAAATTCAGCGCGGTCAACACCTCCTATTAGAGGGAGTAGGTGGTGGCTTTGCTTGGGGTGCAGTAGCGATTAAGTACTAAAGCAACAGTAATTCATTCATATTCATCAATCAGCGACTATTTCTATGACATTTGCATTTGTTTTTCCTGGTCAAGGCTCCCAATCTGTTGGAATGCTCAACTCGATTACTGATCGCCCTGAAGTACGCGCGACCTTGGAGGAAGCTTCTGAGGCCCTGAGTGAGGATATTGCAAAACTGATTGCTGAGGGCCCTGCAGAGGCGCTTTCCCTAACTACTAATACCCAGCCAGTAATGCTGACTGCAGCGATTGCGTTTTATCGTGCCTGGTTAGCCTCTGGCGGCGCTATTCCGAAAGTTGTAGCAGGTCATAGTCTTGGTGAATACTCTGCTTTGGTTGCTGCTGGTGTAATTTCTTTTAAGGATGCCGTACCCTTGGTGCGTTTTCGTGCAGAAGCAATGCAAACTGCGGTTCCAGTCGGTAGCGGTGGTATGGCTGCGATCTTAGGTTTGGATGATGCTGTTGTGAAAACTGTCTGCGCAGAAGCTGCGATGGCCTCTGGGGGAGTTGTGGAAGCTGTGAACTTTAATGCGCCAGGACAAGTGGTGATTGCTGGTAGCAGTGATGCCGTAACCAGAGCCTGTGAATTGCTCAAGGCAGCTGGTGCGAAACGGGCTTTGCCTTTGCCAGTGTCTGCACCTTTTCACTCTTCTCTGTTACAGCCTGCCTCTGAAAAGCTCAAAGACTACTTGGCCAATATCGAATTCAAGATTCCGCTGATCCCTGTCATCAATAACGTTGATGTAGAAATCCTGAATGATCCAGTGGCTATTAAAGATGCCTTGGTACGTCAAGCTGCAAAGCCTGTGCGTTGGCAAGAGACTATTAATGCGATGGCAGGCCAGGGTATTACTCAGGTGGTGGAATGTGGCCCTGGCAAAGTTTTGGCGGGACTGACCAAACGTATTAATGAGAATGTGATTGGCGTGCCTATTTTTGATGAAGCCAGTCTTAATGAAGCTTTGGCTGCAGTAAAGTAGAAATTACGGGAGATAAAGATGAATCTCGACTTAAGTGGGCAAATTGCATTGGTCACTGGCGCGTCGCGCGGTATTGGACAGGCAATTGCGGATGAGTTAGCAAAATGTGGTGCCACAGTGATTGGTACCGCTACCTCTGAGGATGGCGCTAAGGCAATTCATGCTCGCTTACAAGCAAGCGGCGGTCGCGGTGAAGTACTGAATGTGACCGACCCCAAGGCTTGCGAGGACATTATTAATTTAATTGTCAAAGATTTTGGCGGAATTGGCATTCTGGTGAATAACGCGGGTATTACCCGCGATAACCTTGCAATGCGGATGAAAACGGATGAGTGGACTGATGTCATTGACACTAATTTAAGCGCAGTTTTTCGTCTCTCTCAGGCGGTGATGCGCCCCATGATGAAGGCGCGTACAGGCCGAATCATCAATATCACCTCTATTGTTGGTCACATGGGTAACCCCGGACAGGCAAATTACGCAGCGGCTAAAGCGGGTGTTTCTGGCATGACCCGCGCCTTAGCTCGCGAAATCGGCAGTCGCAATATCACTGTCAACTGCGTAGCTCCTGGCTTTATTGATACTGATATGACCCGTGCTTTGAGTGAAGAACAGCAAAATGCCCTAAAAGCGAACATTCCCTTGGCTCGCCTTGGTAGTCCTGAGGATGTCGCTCAGGCGGTAGCCTTTTTGGCCTCTCCAGCTGCTGGATATATCACTGGTAACACTCTACATGTCAATGGCGGGCTCTATTTGGCCTAAAGATTCAGTGGGATTTTGATCATTTTTCGGCGGATTTGCTAATTTAGTCCGCCAAGCTGATAAAATCCTCTTCATCGTTTTTTTACAACCCCTGGGGGAATTAATGGATAACATCGAACAACGCGTTAAGAAGATCGTCGCTGAGCAATTGGGCGTCGCAGAAGCAGAGATCAAGAATGAATCTTCTTTTGTGAATGACTTAGGCGCAGACTCTCTTGACACTGTTGAGTTGGTAATGGCTTTAGAAGACGAATTCGGGATTGAAATTCCGGATGAGGAAGCTGAAAAAATTACTACCGTGCAGCTCGCTATCGATTTTGCTCAATCTAAAGCTCAGGGTTAATCCCTCGGCTTAGTTCATAGCTACTAAAGTGTCAGCATCAAATGGCCGTCGCCGAGTTGTCGTCACGGGCTTAGGCCTGATTTCACCTGTTGGTAACTCGGTTGATGTGGCTTGGGCTAATGTGCTCGCGGGCAAGTCAGGCATCGCGACTATTACAAAGTTTGACCACACTCCGCTTAGCGTGCATTTCGCTGGAGAGGTGAAAGATTTCAATGTTGAAGAATACGTTTCTGCCAAAGAGGCACGCCATATGGATAGCTTTATCCATTTTGGTATTGCCGCTGGCACGCAAGCGATTCGCGACAGTGGTCTTCAGATAAACGAAGATAACGCAGAGCGTGTTGGCGTCATGGTTGGCTCAGGCATCGGTGGTCTACCGATGATTGAGGAGACTGGCGCTGAGCTGCTTGCTCGTGGTCCTCGGCGCATCTCCCCATTCTTTGTGCCAGGCTCAATCATTAATATGATTTCTGGCCACCTCAGTATCTTGTTTGGCCTGAAGGGGCCTAACGTAGCTGCAGTGACTGCCTGTACTACTGGGTTGCACAGTATTGGATTGGCAGCTCGCTTAATTCAGTATGGTGATGCGGATGTGATGGTGGCTGGCGGCGCAGAATCTACTATTTCTGCCTTAGGTGTTGGCGGCTTTGCCTCAGCTCGTGCACTATCCACTCGCAATGATGACCCTGCAACTGCCTCACGCCCATGGGATAGAGATCGAGATGGTTTTGTTCTAGGCGAGGGTGCGGGTGTTGTTGTTCTTGAAGAGTATGAGCATGCTAAAGCCCGTGGCGCAAAAATTTACTGCGAGCTCTTAGGTTTTGGTATGAGTGGTGATGCCTATCACATGACTGCACCAAATATGGATGGTCCGCGTCGTTGTATGGTCAATGCCATGCGTGATGCCGGCTTGAACACTGATCAGATTCAATACATTAATGCTCATGGAACCTCCACCCCTTTGGGTGATAAGAATGAAACTGGCGCTATTAAGGCCGCTCTTGGTGACCATGCCAAGAAAGTCTTGATTAACTCCACTAAGTCTATGACTGGCCACCTTCTAGGTGGTGCAGGCGGCCTAGAGTCTGTATTTACTATTCTGGCATTGCATCACCAAAAATCTCCACCAACGATCAATATCTTTAATCAAGATCCAGAGTGCGATTTGGACTACTGCGCTAATACCGCACGCGATGTGAAAATTGACCATGCCGTTAAAAACAACTTTGGCTTTGGGGGTACTAACGGTACCTTGATTTTTGGCAAACTGACCTAATATTCTTAATTAGTCGTTTTCGAACCCTTTTATTCGTTTTTGCCAAGTAGGTATATAGCCTCATGAAAAAGTATCTCATTGCACTCCTCGCCATTTTTAGCTTGGGACAAGTTGCATTTATTCCTATGGCATCCGCGCAAAATCCGCGCGTATCTATCCCTGATTTTGCCGATTTGGTTGAGCGTGCTAGCCCTGCAGTGGTGAATATCCGTACTACCGAAAAAGTGGTACAGCAGCAGACTCAGGGTGGTATCCCGGGTATACCTGAGGATCAGGCTGAATTCTTCCGTCGATTCTTTGGAGTACCCATTCCGGGTCTGCCTGGTGGGCCAAAGCAAGCGCAACCTAATCCAGGAAAACCGCAAGAGTCAGATCGTGGTGTTGGCTCGGGCTTCATTATTGAATCTAATGGTTTGATTCTGACCAACGCCCACGTTGTGGAGGGAGCAAACACGATCTATGTCACTTTGACTGACAAGCGTGAGTACAAAGCAAAATTATTAGGCCTAGATAAACGCACTGATATAGCGGTTGTCAAAATCGATGCGCGTGATTTACCTAAGCTTTCCCTGGGAGACTCTTCTCGGGTGCGGGTGGGCGAGTGGGTCTTAGCAATTGGCTCCCCATTTGGATTGGAAAACACCGTGACCGCAGGGATTGTCTCTGCTAAGAGCCGAGATACCGGTGACTACTTGCCATTTATTCAGACTGACGTTGCAGTAAATCCTGGTAACTCTGGCGGCCCTTTATTAAATACTGCGGGACAGGTTATCGGCATCAACTCGCAAATTTTTAGTCGCTCCGGTGGGTATATGGGAATTTCCTTTGCGATTCCAATTGATGAGGCTATGCGTGTTGCAGATCAATTGCGTACCAATGGAAAAATGACTCGGGGTCGTATCGGTGTCGCCTTGGGCGAGCTGACTAAAGAGATTGCTGAAAGTTTGGGCTTGGGTAAACCTCGTGGTGCTTATGTTCGTAATGTTGAGCCAGGCGGCCCAGCCGCTACTGGTGGGATCGAATCTGGTGATGTCATTCTTAGTTTTAACGGTCGCGATATTGGTAAGTCTACTGATCTGCCAAGGGCGGTTGGTGACACTAAGCCCGGCACCACTGCAAGCTTGCAAGTTTGGCGCAAAGGGGCTACCAAAGACTTGGCAGTTACTGTTGTAGATACAGAGGCAGGTCAAGCTGTTGTAAAAAAATCAGATAACTCGAGTTCTAGTGGCGGTAGTGCCAATTCCCTTGGGGTTGTGGTTTCTGAGCTTTCAGATGCCAAGAGAAAAGAGTTAAATATCCGAGGTGGTGTTGAGGTTACTGGATTAGGCGATGGCCCCTTAGTGAGGGCAGGAGTGCGCTCTGGTGATGTCATTATTCGGATAGCCGATGCCGATATCACAGGAGTAAAGCAGTTCGAGAGTCTGATTAAGGGCTTGGATGTTAATAAGACCATCCCAGTTTTTGTCCGTCGAGCCGATAGCACCATGATCATCCCGGTAAAGCCAAAATAAGCAGAAAACCCGGTTTTTAACCTTAAAAAACGGGTTTTGCGCTAATTTAGCGTCACCCATTACAATCAGTTTAAGACGACTTTTTGCAGCGCATCATTGTGGTGCGTTCTGACAAGGCGTTTTTTTGAAGACCACAAAAGACGCTATGGATTTAATCCGCAATTTTTCTATCATCGCTCATATCGATCACGGTAAATCGACGCTAGCCGATCGCATTATTCAATTGTGTGGCGGCCTCTCGGACCGTGAAATGGAAGCCCAAGTTCTCGACTCAATGGATATTGAGCGTGAGCGTGGGATCACTATTAAGGCACAAACTGCCGCGCTGTCTTACAAGGCAAAAGATGGCAAGACTTACAGCATCAATCTCATTGATACACCGGGTCACGTTGATTTCTCATATGAGGTTAGTCGCTCCTTATCAGCATGTGAAGGTGCATTGCTAGTGGTCGATGCTAGTCAAGGTGTTGAGGCGCAAACTGTTGCCAACTGTTATATGGCGCTCGAGCTGGGTGTTGAGGTTGTGCCAGTCCTCAATAAGATTGACTTACCTCAGGCTGATCCCGAGCGTGCCAAGAAAGAAATCGAAGATGTGATTGGTATTGATGCATCTGAGGCTGTGACATGTTCAGCTAAAACAGGCTTAGGTGTTGCGGAAGTGATTGAGGAAATGATTGCTCGCGTGCCGCCCCCGAAAGGAAGCGCAGCCGATCCACTACAGGCTTTAATTATTGACTCCTGGTTTGATAACTATGTTGGCGTAGTGATGTTGGTACGAGTTGTCAATGGCACCTTAAAGCCTAAAGAAAAAATTACCTTAATGGCAAATGGTTCAAGCCATTTAGTAGAGCACGTCGGTGTATTTAGTCCCAAGTCTGTAGATCGTCCGGAGCTATCTGCGGGTCAAGTGGGATTTGTAATTGCTGGTATTAAAGAATTAAAAGCGGCCAAGGTGGGTGATACCGTCACACATTCCCCTGGACAGCAGGGTCGAGTTCCCGCCACTGCACCGCTCCCTGGTTTTAAAGAGGTCAAGCCGCAAGTCTTTGCCGGTCTTTATCCAGTGGAAGCAAGTGAATACGATCAATTGCGTGAATCCTTGGAGAAGTTGCAATTAAATGACGCCTCACTCTTATATGAGCCCGAGGTGTCCCAGGCTCTCGGTTTTGGATTCCGTTGCGGCTTCCTGGGTCTGCTTCACATGGAGATTGTGCAAGAGCGTTTAGAGCGTCAATACGGCATGAATCTCATCACTACCGCTCCAACGGTGGTGTACCAGGTGGAGCAATCCGATGGCTCTATCTTATCCGTAGATAACCCATCGAAGATGCCTGAGGCCAGCAAGATCAATACTATTCTTGAGCCAATTGTGACGGTCAATTTATATATGCCGCAAGAGTATGTCGGTGCGATCATTACCCTATGCGTGGGTAAGCGTGGCATTCAGATGGATATGAATTATCTAGGCCGTCAAGTCAAGCTCACTTATGAGTTGCCAATGGCTGAGATTGTGTTGGATTTCTTTGACAAGATGAAATCGATCTCACGTGGCTATGCATCCATGGATTATGAGTTCAAAGAATATCGTCCAGCCGATGTGGTGAAGGTCGATATCTTGATTAATGGTGAACGCGTTGATGCTTTGTCGGTGATTGTGCATCGTAGTAATAGTCAACATCGCGGGCGCGAAGTGGTTGCTAAGATGCGTGGCATTATTCCGCGTCAAATGTTTGATGTGGCGATTCAGGCAGCCATTGGTAGCAATATTGTTGCTCGTGAAAACGTCAAAGCATTGCGTAAGAATGTGTTGGCTAAGTGTTACGGCGGCGATATTTCTCGTAAGCGTAAGTTATTAGAGAAGCAAAAAGAAGGTAAGAAGCGTATGAAGCAAGTAGGTAACGTAGAAATTCCACAAGAAGCTTTCTTGGCTATTTTGCAGGTAGATGACTAATGAACTTTGCGCTAATCCTTTTCATCTTGGCGGTAGTCTCTGGCATTGCTTGGGTCGCTGACCGTTACTACTTTGCTCCGCAAAGACGTATCGCTGGAATTGAGCGCATGCCATTGTGGTTGGAATATACGGCGGGTTTCTTTCCAGTCATTTGTGCGGTATTTGTATTGCGCTCCTTTATTGTGGAGCCATTCAAAATCCCATCCGGATCCATGATTCCGACTTTGCAGATCGGCGATTTCATCTTGGTAAACAAATTTACCTACGGCATTCGTCTCCCGGTGATTAATCAGAAGGTCGTTGATCTAGGTTCTCCTAAACGTGGTGACGTCGTTGTGTTTCGTTACCCCCGTGACGAGTCAGTTGACTACATTAAGCGTGTCGTGGCTTTACCTGGTGATACCATCACTTATCAAGATAAGCGTTTAATTATCAATGGCCAGCCATTACAGTACAGCGGAGGCGAGCCTTACCTTGATCCAGAAAATATGCGCTACGCTAAGCGTTTTGGAGAATCTTTTCCTGCGGATCTTGGTGGTAATAAACATGAGATTCTGAATGACCCAGATCGTCCTGCTGGAAGCTTTCCCGCCGAGCGTTTTCCAGGTTTTGAAAACTGCCAATATCAAAATGCTGGACTCACTTGCACTGTCCCTGCTGGGCATTACTTTGCTATGGGGGATAACCGCGATAACAGTGCAGACTCTCGTTACTGGGGATTTGTACCGGATAAAAATATCGTAGGTAAGGCCTTCTTTGTTTGGCTGAATCTTGGCAATCTTGGCCGTATTGGCGGCTTTGAGTAAAGTCATGAACGCCCGCGCTACTATCGAAACTGCACCGCTACAAGCGCAACTGGGTTACACGTTCAAAAAAATAGAGTTACTCAATCAAGCGCTGACACATCGCAGTCATAGTAAGAAGAATAATGAGCGACTTGAGTTCTTAGGTGACTCGATTCTGAATTGCGTTGTTGCGGAAATGCTTTATGAGCGCTATTCGGATTTAGACGAGGGCGATCTCTCTCGCGTCCGCGCTAATTTAGTGAAGCAACAGGCTTTATATGAGATTGCACAAACTCTATCCTTATCGGACTACCTTCGATTGGGTGAGGGCGAACTCAAGAGTGGTGGATTTCGTCGCCCCTCTATTTTGGCGGATACTCTTGAGGCAGTTACTGGCGCCATCTTTTTAGATGGTGGGTTTGATGCTGCTAAAACATCTCTGCGCAAGCTCTACTCGATCATTTTGGCTCATGTTGATCCAAAGACTTTGGGTAAAGACGATAAGACTTTATTGCAAGAGTGCTTACAAAGTTATCAATTGCCATTGCCAACCTATAACGTTACCGGTACTACTGGTGCTGCTCATAACCAACAATTTGAGGTTGAGTGCTTAATACCCAATCTCAAGGTTGCTGTAAAAGGTGAGGGCGCCTCTCGGCGTGCAGCAGAGCAGGCGGCAGCAAAGTTAGCTTTAATTGCTGCTCAGAAAGCATTGCCACAAGAGTTAGGTAAACCAAAAAAGACGCGGTCAGCTAAAAAGAAGGCGGCAAAAAAAGTAGGTACTGAAGAGCAGTTAAATCTTAAGCTAAAGGGCTAATCGTGTTTAGATGCGGCACTATCGCCATTGTCGGGCGTCCCAATATGGGCAAATCGACTCTTTTGAACGCTTTGGTTGGTCAGAAGATTAGTATCACTTCACGTAAGGCACAAACCACCCGCCATCGTATTTTAGGCATTCAGAATCGTGAAGAAGCGCAATTCATCTTTATTGATACGCCTGGATTTCAGACTCGCTTGATGAATACTCTGAACAAGGCCTTAAACCGCACTGTGACTACAGCCTTGCAGGATGTGAATGTAGCTTGCTTTGTGGTGGAGGCGGGTTACTTTGGCGAGGATGACAAGAAAGTGCTGCGCTTGCTCCCTAATGATTTGCCGGTAGTGCTGATATTGAATAAATTAGATTTATTCAATAGCCGCTTTCAGACTCCATCTGAGCGCGATCAGGCTTTACTCAATTTCATGAAAGAAATGAGTCAGCCTTGGAGTGATTTAGGTGGCCACGAAGATCAAGGGAAATGCGAATTTACTGAGATCGTGCCGATGAGCGCTAAAAGCCCTGGAGATGTGCAAAGGCTTTTGGATGTTCTAGAGGGTTATTTACCCGAAGCACCACCAGTATACGATGGGGATACTCTGACAGATCGCAGTGAGCGCTTTTTAGCTGCCGAGATTCTGCGTGAGAAAGTCTTCCGCTTCACTGGTGAAGAGTTGCCCTATACCAGCACGGTCGTGATTGATCAATTCAAGATGGATGGCAAGATGCGTCGTATTGCGGCAACGATTTTGGTGGATCGCGATAGCCATAAGGCAATGATTATTGGCGCCAAAGGCGAACGCCTTAAAAAGATCTCTACTGATGCCCGCATTGACATGGAAAAACTCTTTGACGGCAAAGTCTTTTTGGAGACTTGGGTTAAGGTCAAGCGTGGTTGGGCTGACGATCGTGCTGAATTACGGGCGCAAGGTCTAGAGTAAATCACTATGGCCTCGATTCGTGTTGCTGACGAGCCTGCTTTTGTCTTACATAGCATTCCCTATAAGGAAACCAGCTTAATTCTGGATGTCTTCACGCGGCAATATGGTCGCATGGCTTTAATTGCTAAGGGTGCTAAGCGCCCTCACTCGGTATTACGTCCAGTTCTTCAGCGCTTTCAGCCATTATTGGTTTCTTGGAGCGGTAAATCTGAATTACGTACTTTGACGAAGTCGGAGTGGGTTGGTGGCACCCCGTCTCTAGTTGGAGATGCGTTGCTATGTGGTTTTTATCTTAATGAGTTACTAGTCAAGTTTTTAGCTCGAGAAGATGACTATGAAAAACTCTATGATCACTATACCGATACCATCTCTGCTTTATCGAATCTTGAATTTGAATCCAAGGGCTTAGAAGAAATTCTGCGTCCATTTGAGTTAACTCTGCTCCAAGAGACGGGTTACGCCGCTGCCTTGGATCGCTGTGTGGAAACAAATAGTGCCCCCATCTCAGAAGAGCGCTATGTATACCAGCCAGAGCGCGGAGTCAGGCCCGTACAAGGCGACGATCCAGGCCATTGGCCGGTCTTGAGTGGTCAATCCCTCTTGGCAATCGCAGCGGGAGACTTTTCTGCTCCCGAGACACTTTCCGAGAGTAAGCAATTGATGCGCTTCTTGCTTGGTTTGCATCTTCAGGATCAAGTGCTGACCACACGCCAGATTTTGATTGATCTGAAAAAAATCTAGTAAGCTACTTCAATGAATACGCATCCAAAGCTAGAGCTTGGCATCAATATTGATCATGTAGCTACTCTACGTAATGCCCGTGGCACTATTTATCCTGACCCCTTGAAAGCTGCACGCTTAGCTGAAGAGGCTGGTGCCGATCTGATTACTTTGCATTTACGAGAAGATCGTCGCCATATTAAAGATGCTGACTTATTAGCATTGCGCCCCTTGATTCAGACGCGTATGAACCTGGAGTGCGCTGTCACGCCAGAGATGATTGACATTGCCTGCAAGGTGAAGCCTCATGACGTGTGCTTGGTTCCAGAGAAGCGTGAAGAAGTCACTACAGAAGGCGGCTTAGATGTAGTGGGTCACTTTGATGCAGTCAATGCAGCAACAAAGAAACTCATTGCTGCGGGTATTCGGGTATCCCTCTTTATTGACCCAGAGGAAAAGCAAATCCAGGCCGCTAAAGATGTGGGCGCTACGGTAGTAGAGCTACATACAGGTCGCTATGCAGATCTCTCAGGCGAACAACAAATACATGAGTTAGAGCGCATCCGAAAGGCTGCTCAGTTTGGAGTCAGTATTGGCTTGAGGGTCAATGCTGGCCATGGTTTGCATGAGGGAAATGTAAAGCCGATTGCTGCGATTACAGAGCTCTCTGAGCTCAATATTGGGCACGCCATTGTTGCTGAAGCCCTCTTTAAGGGCTGGCAAAAAGCAATTATCGATATGAAGGCCTTGATGGTGCAAGGTAGGACAAAATCTTAGAAGTAAAAATAGACAAGCGCTAAATATGATCATTGGTATTGGTACGGATATTCTGCAGATTGAGCGACTACAAGCCGCTTACGATCGCACCCATGGCCGCTTAGCTGAAAAAATTCTTGGGCCGGATGAGATGCTGATCTTTAAGAGCCGCTTAGCCAGAAATCACAAGCGAGGCATTGCTTTCTTAGCCACGCGCTTTGCTGCAAAAGAAGCTTTTTCCAAAGCAATTGGCTTGGGAATGAGAATGCCGATGACTTGGCGTTCTTTGCAAACACTCAATGAGCCTAGCGGCAAACCAGTCACAAGTTACTTAGGGGCTCTGGCGCAATTTATGCAAGAAAAAAATTGGGAGGCTCAAGTGACAGTAAGTGATGAGCAAGATATGGCGATTGCCCATGTGATCGTTATTCAGAAATAAAGCGAACAGTAAATTCAAGCAATCACGAATATCTAATGAGAATGCCATGACTAAATCGACTATGAAACCAGGCCCAGTTACTTTGGACGTCGTTGGCCTTGAGTTAAATGTACAAGATCGCCGCCGTATCTTGCACCCCCTGACTGGTGGCGTGATTTTATTTGGCAGAAATTTTGCCAATCGCAAACAATTGACTAAGCTCACTGCCGATATTAAGAAGCTACGCTCCGATGTATTGATCTCTATCGACCATGAAGGTGGTCGAGTGCAAAGATGTAGAACTGACGGTTTCACCCATTTGCCTGCCATGCGCAAGCTTGGCGAACTTTGGGGCTCAAAAAATAAATCAACGGAGAAGTCAAAACATGCTGCAGAATCTGCTGCCGTAGCTATGGCAGCAGCTACTGCATGTGGATATGTTCTGGCAGCTGAGCTTCGTGCCTGTGGCGTGGACTTTAGCTTTACGCCGGTACTCGATTTGGATTTTGGCCGAAGTGGTGTAATTGGCGACCGTTCCCTTAGCCGTGATCCACAAATTACCTTTGCATTGGCCAAGAGCTTGAATGAAGGCTTGCGGCTTGCGGGTATGGCGAACTGTGGCAAACACTTTCCCGGCCATGGTTGGGCAGAGGCAGATTCTCATGTAGCCATCCCAGTGGATGAGCGCCCTTTACAGCAAATTCTGAATGACGATGCTAAGCCCTATGAGTGGCTAGATCTGAGCTTGACTGCAGTGATGCCAGCACACGTGATTTATCCGAAGGTTGATAAAAATCCCGCAGGTTTTTCTAAGGTCTGGTTACATTCTATTTTGCGTCAAGAGTTAGGCTTCGAAGGTGTTATCTTTAGTGATGACCTTTCTATGGAGGGGGCAAGTGTTGCCGGTTCTGTAGTCAAGGGCGCCGAGATGGCACTCGATGCAGGATGCGATGCTGTATTGATTTGTAATCGCCCAGATCTTGCAGATCAGCTACTCAGTCAGTTAAAGGTTTCAAAAGCAAAACAAGCAGAATCTGCTACCCGTTTAAATCGTCTAATGCCGACCACCATTCCTTCTTCTTGGGGTGAGCTGCAGTCCGAAGCGCAATATCAGCATGCCAAAGGCTTGCTCCAGCAGTTAAAGCTCATTGCCTAAATTTTAAATAGCTTGGTATTGGAACTCAATAAGCAAAAGCCCGGCATGCCGGGCTTTTGCTTATTGAGTTTGCTACGTAGTTTTATATTCAGTTAGCGCGGCTACGATATTCACCGGTACGAGTATCAATTTCGATCTTGTCGCCAGTATTACAGAACAAGGGAACTTGCAACTCATAGCCAGTAGCTAGTTTTGCAGTCTTTAATACCTTACCTGAGCTGGTATCACCCTTAACTGCTGGCTCTGTGTAAATGATTTCGCGGACCAAAGAATTTGGCATTGTTACTGAGAGTGCCTTGCCTTCGTAGAACACTACTTCACAAGGCATGCTCTCTTCAAGGTAATGCAATGCATCGCCCATGAATTCTGCTTCCACTTCGTATTGGTTGTATTCAGTATCCATAAATACGTACATCGGATCTGCAAAATACGAGTAGGTGCAATCTTTCTTATCCAAGATCACTACATCAAACTTATCGTCTGCCTTGAATACACCTTCGTTTGGTGCACCAGATAATAAGTTCTTAAATTTCATCTTCACAACAGAAGAGTTGCGGCCTGAGCGGCTATATTCTGCTTTTAAAACGACCATGGCATCAGTGCCGATCATGACTACGTTACCAACGCGGAGTTCTTGTGCTGTTTTCATCTTGCTATTCCTGGGTGCAGAACTGATATTCTGCGGTTTTTATCAAAAGGAAGATTGTAACCGCCCGCCGGCCGATCTTGCCTAAGATCAGGCTACAAAGCCTATTAGACGGGCAGCAAGACCGCCATCTGCTTGTTTTGTTATTAAATCAGTGCGCCAAGCCTTTGAATGCGCATTCCATTCCTCAATGGATTCAAGCCAATGGCTGGGCATTGTCCAGTTCATGGCGGCCATGATGGTAGGCTTGAGCTCTTGTGGCGCCTCTTTGAGATAGAGATCTAAAAATGCGGCTAGCTTAATTTCGTGTGCTCGATCGTCTTGGGGATAAATATGCCAAATAAAGGGTTTACCTGCTAATTGTGCTCGGACAAAAGAGTCTTCGCCGCGAACAATATTGAAGTTGCACTGCGAGAGGACCCAGTCATATTCATCCTGAGAAACAAATGGAATGGAGATCAGTTGGATCGAGTCTGACAGGGAGATGGGTTGAGTAGGCCGGCCTGAAGTAAGCTGGAGTTGCTCAAGCTGACCATGCGTCAAAACAATATCGAAGTTCTCGCCTAGCTTACTGAGATCCTCTAGCCATTTTAAAATTGGGGCGCCGGGATAGCAAAATACGCTAATCCGTTTTGTGTTGGGACGTAATTGGGACCAACTGCTTTTAAGACTGTCTGGGATAGATTGTTCCGTGAGAAAAGATGCTGTGGCTAAGGGATCAATCAAAATGCCACCCGCATTGGCCTGAAAGCCTGGGAAGAAAAAGTATTTCGGAATGCCATGGGCTTGTGGAGAGGGCTTTCCATGAAAATCAGTAATCCAGGGTTCAGCACTTAAGTACTCTAAATTAATAATGATGGGTTTTTTGGGGGCAATCAGTAGACTCGTCAGATAACGCTCAGGCAGTTCACACCCAAATGCCTCAATCACTACGTCTGGAGTTTTAACGGGATGACGGCTATTGCTATAGCTTGCCTCCCAGGGTTGGAAGTCGATGCGGCGCTTGATTTCTGGATCAACACCAGAAGCGAGTAAATTAAGGGTTGGCAGGTCATCGCAGAAAATGCGCACCTCTTGGCCGTGAAGACTTGTTAAGCTTCTCGCTAGACGCCAGCAAACACCAGCATCACCATAGTTATCTACGATTTGACAGAAAATATCCCAACGCATGAGCAATTCGCTTTTTGAAACCCTTCAGCAGGATGTTAAACGGCTACCCGGATTGCCGGGGGTATATCGCTTCTTTGATGAGGCGGGGCATATCTTGTATGTCGGTAAAGCGCGCAACCTCAAAAAACGTGTATCTAGTTACTTTCAGCGGACTCAGCTTTCACCACGGATAGAGCTGATGGTGGGAAAAATTACCCGCTACGAAACAACAGTAACACGCTCAGAAACCGAAGCCTTAATTCTAGAGAACAATCTGATTAAGGAGTTAGCCCCGCCATTCAATATTCTCTTTCGAGATGATAAGTCCTATCCCTATGTGATGCTGACTGGCCACCAATTTCCAAGGCTAGCCTCCTATCGCGGCAAGATTGATAAACGCAATCATTACTTTGGGCCGTTCCCTAATTCATGGGCGGTGCGTAATAGTGTGCAGATTTTGCAAAAAGTATTTCGCTTGAGAACCTGTGAAGACTCTGTCTTTAAGAACCGCAGTCGCCCTTGCTTACTCCATCAGATTCACCGTTGTAGTGCTCCTTGTGTAGGGCGTTTAAGTGTCGAGCAGTATGGTCAGGATGTTGCACAGGCTACCCGGTTTTTAGAGGGCGATCATAGCCGGGTGCTCTCTGAGCTTGAAAAGAAAATGCATGCTTACAGCGATGCCATGGAATTTGAGATGGCGGCTGTCTTGAGGGATCGCATCGCTGATCTCTCAAGTGTGTTGCAGCAGCAATCTATGGATACCGTAGCCGATGGTGAGGGTGATGTAGATGTGATTGCCGTTGCGCAAATGGAGGGTGTGGTTTGCGTTAATTTGGCGATGATTCGTGGCGGCCGTCACCTGGGCGATCGTGCCTATTTCCCTAAAGGCTTGCGCTCTACTGCCGGTACGCTGCCACTCCCAACGGAAATTCTGGAGGCATTTATTGCGCAGCATTATCTCGAAGAGAAGGTAGGTGATGGTGAATTAACAAGCAATTTGATTCCACCGGTACTGATCCTCAATCATCCTTTAAAAAAACTGGGTGATGATGTAACAGCGTTGGAGGAATCTGCTGAAGAAGCTCCACCAGAGGGTTTGCATGACTTACTAAATGCCCAAGCAGGTAAGCGTGTTACCTTCCTTCATCAGCCGCAAGGGCAAAGGCGGCATTGGTTAGCCATGGCGGAGGGTAATGCCAAGATTGCGATCGCAAAACGCTTAGTAGAAACCGGTGGCCAACTGGCAAGGGCCCGAGCACTTGCAGATATTTTGGCCCTTGAGTTAGAAAGTCTTGAGCAACTGCGGATTGAATGTTTTGATATTAGCCATACCTCTGGTGAGGCTACTCAAGCATCCTGTGTTGTGTATTCAAAAAATGCCATGCAGCCAAGTGAATATCGCCGCTTCAATATTAACGACATTACTCCGGGCGATGATTACGCAGCGATGCGTCAGGTCTTGCAACGGCGTTACGCTAATTTTCAAGAACTCCCTGTGGAGAAGATGCCCCAGGTAATTCTGGTTGACGGCGGTAAAGGTCAGGTAGAGATGGCAAGACAAGTCCTTTCTGAATTTGGTATGGACATTGGTCTGATTGTTGGTGTGGCGAAGGGAGAGGGGCGCAAGGTGGGATTAGAGACCCTCATCTTTGCAGACGATCGCAAGTCACTTGAGCTCGGTATTGATAGTGCAGCTCTGTTATTGGTTGCCCAGATCCGTGATGAGGCCCATCGTTTTGCCATTACCGGTATGCGCGCTAAGCGTGCAAAAGCAAGGACGGTTTCTCAGTTAGAGGAAATTGAGGGAATTGGTGCAAAGCGCCGCCAGAAATTACTTGCCCGTTTTGGAGGTCTGCGTGGTGTTGCAAACGCTACGACGGAAGAGCTCTCGAGTGTTGAAGGAATATCTACTGCATTAGCCGAACAAATTTATCAGCAGCTTCATTGATTCCCCAGTACGCACACATTGGTTTATGCTTGCACTATGCCCTTTAATCTTCCCATTGCCCTCACCTGGTTACGCGTAGCCGCTATTCCTTTAGTGGTGGTAGTGTTTTATCTGCCCAATGGCTGGCTAAGCCCCTTTGATAAGAATCTCGTAGCAACCATTATTTTTGTCTTGGCTGCTTTGACTGATTGGTTGGATGGTTTTTTAGCTCGTCGTATGAAACAGGAATCTGCATTTGGGCAATTCTTAGATCCAGTGGCTGACAAGTTAATCGTTGCTGCTGCATTGTTGGTCTTACTTAATATGGATCGTGTGCAAGTTTGGGTTGCTTTAATCATTATTGGGCGCGAAATTACAATCTCTGCTTTGCGAGAGTGGATGGCTCTCTTGGGTGCCGGTAAAAGTGTTGCAGTTCATTTGGTCGGCAAACTAAAAACCACTGCCCAACTGATTGCGATCCCATTTTTATTGCTAAACGACACCTTATTTGGCTGGCTTAATTGCGCGCAAGTGGGCACATGGTTGATCTGGATCGCATCCTTTTTAACCCTGTGGTCAATGTTTTATTACATGAAGAAAGCGCTGCCCCAGTTAGTAGATAAGGCCCAATAAAGACTGGGGAGCCATTGAATACAAGGGCGTGGGCAATTGAGATTACTGTCGGTTCTTAGTCTTGACGAGGAATAATGCTTTCTCTCAAATTGTTTGCTAAACTACTGCCCTGTTACGCGGGAATAGCTCAGCTGGTAGAGCGATACCTTGCCAAGGTATAGGTCGGGAGTTCGAACCTCCTTTCCCGCTCCAAGTTCGATGGGAAGCCCTGAAAAAGCTTCCCATTTTTGATTTTGGTTTCTGGCGCGTTGGCCGAGTGGTTAGGCAGGAGCCTGCAAAGCTTCGTACGGGGGTTCGATTCCCTCACGCGCCTCCAGTATTTTAGGTTAACCCTGGTGGTATTTAACCTAAAATACATTGGATAAAAGTACCCAGTTCAATTCATTCCCAGGGCAAAAAACATGAGCAAACTGAAGCGATTTCATCACTACGCATCGGCAGCAGCGCTATCTGTGCTTTTAGCGGCCTGTGCATCCTCAGGCGATTCTCCAACAGGCACACCTAGCGAAGTCCAAGAAATTCAATCACAGCTTTTGGGTGATATGCCGTTACCTGCGGCATCCAAAATCATTGGTTCAGACTCACTCATCATTGGTCGTGGCGATAACTGGGTTGGCAGAGTAGTTCTGTCTGGCGTTCAAACCCCAACTGATATTTATGCATTCTTTCAAGCCGAATATCCCAAGGCTGGTTGGACTACTGTCAGTGCTGTCAAATCTAAAACCAGTATTTTGGTTTTCACCAAAGGGGATCGCACATCTACTGTGGAGTTAAATGAAGGCCCATTCACTGGACCCAAAACTATTATCACTATTACTGCATCGCCAAAGAATGCAAACGTGATTGTGCCAAGTAAAAAATAAGCAATTACAAAAACAAAAGACGGATAAGTTCATCCTTCAATAAAAAAGGCCTCGTATAGAGGCCTTTTGCTTTTGGGTGAGTCTTAAAGGCCTCCAGGCCTAATCAGTCCAACAGCTTGACCCTCAACTGCGAAGTTTGGTTGACGGCTATCCACCAGGATATTTTTGAAGTCTGGGTTCTCAGCCTGTAATTCAATCACCGTACCATTCGTAGTTTTCTTTTGGTTCCAGCGCTTCACAGTGACTTCATCGTCTAGGCGTGCAACGACAATATCGCCGTTACGCACCTCGGCAGTTTTTTTGACGGCCAGATAATCACCATCCAAAATTCCTGCATCACGCATGCTCATGCCAACCACTTTTAATAAGTAATCTGCACCCCTACTAAATAAGCTGGGATCAATTGGTATTTGCTTTTCAATATGTTCAACCGCCATGATGGGAGAGCCTGCAGCAACACGGCCAATCAGTGGCAAAGTGAGTTGCTGAAGTGCGCCAGAGGGCAAAGACATCTGGCGATATTTATTTGGATTGTGAGTTTGGTTAAAACGCTGTGGAATACGGATCCCCCGTGAGGTCCCTGGCGTCAGCTCGATGTATCCTTTTTTTGCAAGGGCTCGCAAGTGCTCTTCAGCTGCATTGGCAGATGCAAAGCCTAATTGCGTTGCAATTTCTGCGCGGGTCGGAGGGGAGCCACTTTCCTCGATGGCCTTGGTAATCAATTCCAAAATCTCACTCTGTCTTGAGGTGAGTTTGGGGAGGATAGTCAGCTCCTCCAGAAAATCGACTGTATTTATGTCCATACTGGGATTGTATACAGCACTATTTGAATATTCAAGCAATTTACAAGCGGATAATGTTGCGATGAGCTCAATTCCATGTATTCCTGAAAATAGGCCCCATATTTTGGTTCTAGGTATGGGTGGCACAATCGCAGGCCTTGCCCCAAATCCTGGGGAAAGCCCGCTGCAATATCAAGCGGGTCAAATCGGGGTTGACTCACTCTTGAGTCAGGTTCAATCGGTCATTCCGCCAGATATCAAGTTGGTTTCACGTCAGTTAGCCAACATCAATAGTCGAAATCTGACTGATGCACACCTTGGTGAGCTGGGGCTAGCTGTCAAGGAGGCTCTTGCGGATCCATCGGTAAGGGGGATTGTTATCACGCACGGCACCGACACGATCGAGGAAACAGGTTTATTTCTACAGCTAAGCTGTGGAAAGTTAGCCCATACTCAGTCTAAGAGGGTTATCCTGACTGGCGCAATGCTTCCGAGTAATGTGCCAGGGGCTGATGGACCATCTAACTTACTAGACGCCTTACGCTGGGCCTCCACATCTATTGAGAATTGTCCTGGTGGTATCTATGCCGTCATGGGTGGGCGTGGATGTATGGCGATGGACTTGGCTAAACGTCATGCCACATCTCTCAACGCCCCTTTGCAGGACTCTCCATCAAGCAAAGTGAACTTGATCAATCCTTCTTGGCTTTCTGGGGTGAAAGCGGTTCAGGCGGCCTGGAATGAAGATTTGCCTATCCCCCAGGAGGGCGAATGGCCTTGGGTTGAGATTTTGACTAGCCATGCAGGTGCACACCCTGAAACCGTGAACCAGTGGCTCAAAAGTGAAGTTCAAGGCTTGGTTATTGCTGGATCAGGACAAGGGGGCTTTCATGATGCGTGGGCGCAGCCTTTGAGCAAGGCGATGGAACAAGGCATTGCTTTGGTGAGAACGACTAGAACAGGTGCTGGAGCTACTTTAGCTAACATCCCTGAAAAAGATGCCCCCGGTTGTCGCGCTTCGGGTGTACTAACAGGGCCCAGAGCAAGAATTGGGCTCCAACTAGCACTGAATGCAGCTAAACAGGCAAATTTAGTTGGTAAACCCCTGACTTGGCAGGATTTTTTTGCTAGAATAGCGGACTTACCGGAGTTTCGGTAAGGACTTAAAAAGCAGTCAAAGTGTTGTAAGTTTTACCTACAATTTGTTACTACCTTGTCACACTGGCGCTAACTTCAACAACCATCGGAAGTTAGCAAGACGCCCAGGTGACTTCATCCTTAAGGAGTGTTAGATGCGTCATTATGAAATCGTTTTTATCGTCCATCCGGACCAAAGCGAGCAAGTGCCTGCGATGATCGATCGCTACAAGGCGACCTTAGCAGCTGCTAGCGGCAAAGTTCATCGTATTGAAGATTGGGGTCGTCGTCAGATGGCTTACATGATCGACAAACTTGCTAAAGCCCACTACGTTTGCATGAACATTGAGTGCGACCAGAAAACTCTGGAAGAGCTTGAGCATGCGTTCAAATTTAACGATGCTGTTTTGCGTCACCTCATTATCAAGACTAAGAAAGCTGAA